>NZ_RAWL01000312.1:0-10475 GCF_003668885.1 Corallococcus sp. AB049A
CGCCAAAGGGGCAGGCGGCCGGCGGAGCGTGCCCCCTTGTATCCCGGGACAGGTGCCTAGCTTTGTCCGCATGAGCGAGCCCAAGGCCCAGGCGAAGAAGACGGATGAAATCGTCCCCGGCGTGCACCACTGGACCGTCTCCGACGACCGGCTCGGCGGCACGCGCAGCGACGCCTACGCGGTGGTGGATGAGGACGGCACCGTCACCCTCATCGACCCGCTGCCCATCGACGAAAAGCTCCTGCGCAAGCTGGGCGACATCGACGCCATCGTGCTCACCGCGGGCAACCACCAGCGCTCCGCGTGGCGCATGCGCAAGCTGTTCGGCGTGCCCGTCTGGGCCCCGGAGGGCGCGCAGGGCCTGGAGGAGAAGCCGGACTTCGAATACGTGAACGGCTCCACGCTGCCGGGCGGCCTCAACACCTTCCAGACGCCGGGGCCCACGGAGGCCATGTACACGCTGTGGCTGCAGAAGAGCCCGCACGCCGTGGTGTTCATCTCCGACCTGCTGTCACACGAGGCCCGGCGCACGCCCACCTTCGTCCCCGGCGAATATCAGGACGAACCGCTGCGCACGCGCACCAGCATCCAGCGCATCCTGGACCACCTGCCCATCCAGACCGTCTGCTTCGCGCACGGCGCGCCCATCCTCAAGGACGGCGCCAGCGCCCTGCGCAAGGCGCTGGAACAGGACGACGAGTTCCCGCACGCCCCCGCGCCCTGAGCCTTCAGCCCTCGGGCAGCTCGCGCACCAGCACGTGGCCGTCGTCCTGACCGGGAGGCACCAGCTCCAGCCGGGCGCCTCGTTCGGCGCGGTCCAGCAGCGTGCCCAGGGACAGCAGGTCCGTGACGGGGATGCGCACGGCGGGCGCGGCGGGTGCATCGCCGCGGACCATGGACCGGGCCACGCGGGCCTCATTGGAGAGGTCCGTCTCGTAGACGAACGTGCGCTCGTCGTAGTCGTGGCCGCCGGGAACGCGCCCCACCAGCCGCATGGGCCCCAGCCGCGAGTGCACGCGCACGGCGGGGTTGTCCCACTGGGTGACGCCGCGCAGCCGCTTCGCTCGCACCATGCGCAGCGTGAGCAGCTTCACCCACGCGGACGCGCCCCGGCCCGGCAGGAAGCTGAACAGCGACACGCCCACGAACAGGCCCGGCGTCAGCGACGGCGCGACGTAGCAGGCCGCGCCGATGGCGGACTCCTCGTCCGCGAGCAGCAGCCGCTCACGCGCGGGCGCCTTCAAGAGCCGCGCGGGACAGCGCAGGAGCCCGATGGCGCCGGGCATCAGGTACAGGTCCGACAGCACCCAACGCGGCACGCCGATGCCGCCGAACGCCAGCTGGTTGAGCGTGAGATACTGCCGCGCGAGCTCCGCGTTGTGCTCCGCCAGCAGGTGCGTGACCGGGACGCCGTACGGCGCCAGGTCCAGCGACGGGACGTGCACGCCGGAGCCCAGCGCCTGCAATGACAACTCCGGGGTGGCGGCGAAGAACGCCTGGGCCAGCGACGCGAGCTCACCCGCCATCGGCTTCGAGGTCCTTCGCCACGACGTCCAACCGGTACTCGGGAGGAATGACGACGCGGGAGGCGTCCACCGACGCGCGCGACACGAGGCAGCGCGACGAACCGCCGCCCTTCTCCGTCAGCTCCGGCATGGGCATGGACACGACGCGCATGCCCAGCCGCTCGAAGGTCTCCACGATGTGCGGGGGCATCACCGTGGGCGCGAGCAGGTCCCTGCCCAGGGGCAGACCGTTCGTCGCATAGCGCCGGATGTCCGCCTCCGTCACGCGCACCAGCCGGTCCGCGCCGAAGCGCTGCTCCAGGAGCGCCACCGACTCCGGCGCCATCACGTCCGGGCACACGACCAGACGGTCCACCGCCGGCAGGGGAAGCACCGCCATGTTCCCGTGGAACGCGGGCTCGCGCACCTGCACGCGAAGGACTTCACCAGGGAAGGAGCGCTCGGCCGCCTCCAGCCCGTCCAGCGTGGTGCGCCCGCCCCAGAACAGCAGCGTCACGCCGTCGAACGTGGCCACGTCGCCGTGCGCCTCCCAGATGCCCACGCCGGGGTCCACGACCTCCAGGCCCAGGCGCTTCGCCAGCGGCGTCCAGTGGTCGCGCTCCGCGAACCGGTGCGCGCTCATCATCCGGGGCAGCAGGAACAGCGGGGCCTGGCCCTCGCGCGCCACCACCTGGCCGCACTCGGCCGCGTAGGGCATGCCCGTCAGCGCGTCCGACGGCGAGGGCAGCGCCACCACCGTGCCGCCTCGCGACTCGATGTGCCGGGCCAGCGTCAGCCACTCCCGCCGCGCGCCGCGCGCATCCGCCGGAGCGGCCTCACGGCTGCGGAAGTTCGAGCGGCCTCGCAGCGCCCAGCCCCGCCCCGGGGGCGACATCAGGAAGAGGTCCATCATGCCCCGCTTCTAGCCGCCGGCCCGGAGCGTCACAACGCGTCCGTCTCCGGCCGTGAGAAAACAGTCTGGCAAAATGCAACGCCTGCCCGTCCCCTCTCATTTTCCCTCCGAAAGGGGGTTGCCCCACCGCCCCGCGCGCGTGGCATCCTCGCCATTTTTGAGCACAAACGGGGCTGGGGATTCATGCACTTCGAGTTGGCCTTCGTGCTGCTCTTCTCCATCGCGACAGCGGTGGCGATCGCGGCGCGCTACTTCAAGTTTCCGTACACGGTGGCGTTGGTATTGGCGGGCCTGGGCCTGGGCATCGTGCAGGCCTTCGAGCCGCCGCACCTGACGAAGGAGCTGCTGTTCGCGGTCATCCTGCCGGGCCTGCTGTTCGAAGCGGCGTTCCACGTGGACTTCCGCAAGTTCATGAAGAACAAGCTGGCCATCACCTCCATGGCGATTCCCGGCGTGGTGGCGTCCATGGCGCTCACGGCGCTGCTGCTGTCGCCGGCCATGAGCGGGCTGAACCTGCTGGAGGGCTTTGGCCTCATCCACGCGATGGTGTTCGCGTCGCTCATCGTGTCCACGGACCCCATCGCGGTGGTGGGCCTGTTCAAGGCGCTGGGCGCGCCCAAGCGGCTGGCCATCCTGGTGGAGGGTGAGAGCCTGCTCAACGACGGCACCTCCGTGGTGCTCTTCACGCTGGTGGTGGGCGTGGCCGGCGGCCAGGCGTTCACCGCGGGCGGCGCGGTGCTGGACTTCATCAAGGTGGCGGGCATGGGCGCCGTCATCGGCGCGGCGGTGGGCTGGGCGGTGGGCAAGGTCATCCTGCGCGTGGAGGACGCCATGGTGGAGATCACCTGCACGGTCATCGCCGCGTACGGGTCCTTCGTGGTGGCGGAGCACTTCCACTATTCAGGCGTCATCGCGGTGGTGGTGGCCGGCATGGTGTGCGGCAACTGGGCGGCCCAGGAGGGCATGGGCCCCACGGTGCGCATCGCGGTGGAGAGCTTCTGGGAGTACCTGGCGTTCGCGCTCAACTCGGTGGTGTTCCTGCTCATCGGCCTGGAGGTGCAGCTGACGTCGCTGCTGGCGTCGTGGCAGCCCATCCTGCTGGCGTACGCGGCGGTGCTGGTGGGCCGCGCGGTGGTCGTCTACGGCGTGTCCGGCCTGTTGCGCTTCACGTCGGAGAAGCTGCCGTGGAAGTGGAGCGCGGTGCTCACCTGGAGCGGCCTGCGCGGCGCGGTGTCCATGGTGCTGGTGCTGGGCCTTCCGAACGACTTCGCCCACCGCGAACTCCTGGTGAACATGACGTTCGGCGTGGTGGTGCTGTCCATCATCTTCCAGGGCCTCACCATGGCGCCCATGCTCAAGTGGCTGGGCATCACCGGCCTCAAGGACGTCTACCAGGAGCAGTACGAGCTGGCCCGGGGCCGGCTGGGCGCCATCCACGCGGCGCTCGCGTCGCTGGAGGCCATGCGCCGCAAGCGGGAGATTCCGGTGGACGTGCTGGAGCCCATGGAGCGCGACTACCAGCAGAAGGCGCAGGCGGTGGAGCAGGAGATCATCACGCTCAAGCAGCAGTCCAACCGCTTCCACGAGGAGGAGCAGCAGGAGGCCATCCGCCGCGTCCTCATCGTGGAGAAGGAGGCCGTCTTCAACGCCTACCAGCAGGGCACGCTCAACAAGGAGGTCTACGAGCACCTCACCGCGGAGCTGGACGAGCGCATCGCCACGGCGAAGGACGCGGAGGCCCACGGCGCGCCGGAGGACGCCCACACGCCTCCGCCGCCCCAGGCCCTGGCCTCCTGAGCGCGCCAGCGACCCGGCCGGGCCCCCCTGTCCGTATGAAAGGCCGAGGGCCCGTCCGGCCGGACTCGAGAGGCGACGCACATGCGGTGGACCTGGGGTACGTGGCTGTCACTCTGCTTCGTCGCGGGAGGGTGCGCGCCGCTTGACCTGACCGTCCTGCACCCTCAGGCCCCCGCCCTCTCCCGCTTCACCGCCGAGCCGCCCGGCGCCGCGTGCGCCTTCGGCGGACAGGCGGTGGGCACGGGGCTGGACCTCGACGGCAACGGCGTGCTGGACGACGCCGAGGTCACCCGCACGGAGTACCTCTGCGCGGACGCTCCCGCACAGGTGGTGGCGCGCAGCTCGGAGGTCGCCCCCGGCGCCGTGTGCGCGGAAGGGGGACGGCTGACGCAGGCAGGGCTGGACCTCAACGGCAACGGCGCGCTGGACGACGCCGAGGTCACCCGCGAGGTCCCCGTCTGCACGCGCACCGCGGCCATCCTCACGCGGATCCACCCGGTGCCGGACAGCACCGCCTGCCTGTCCCCCGCCACCGTGCTGGAGGCGGGCGGCGACGTGGACGGCGACGGGGTGCTCGGCCCCGCGGAAGTCCAGGCCGCCCATCACTTCTGCTTCGTGGACAGCTCCCTGTTGCGCGTCCAGGTCCAGCCCGAGCCGGCCGGCGGCGCGTGCGGGCGCGCGGGCATGCGCGTGGAGGCCTTTGGCGACCTCGACGGCAACGGGCGGATGGATCCGGACACGGAGGTGCTGACGGTCCTCCTCCTGTGCCAGCCCACGCGCGTCTACACGGGCCCCTACGTGGTGGCCACCGCCGAGGACCTCGCGGGGCTCCAGGGCGTCACCCGCGTGGACGGGGACCTGCTCGTCAACAGCGAGACCCTGACGGCCCTGGACCTGCCGGAGCTGTCCGCCGTCGTGGGCTCGCTGACCGTCCAGGCCAACCCCCGGCTCACCCGCGTGGCGCTGCCGTCCCTGAGGTTCGCCGGGGAGGTGTGGCTGGATGACAACGCGGCGCTGACCACGGCCGCCATGGGCGACCCGGCCCACCCGGTCCACGTGGACCGGGACCTCTCCGTGCGGGGCAACCCCGTGCTCGCGTCGCTGGACGGGCTGCGCGCGCTGGCCCCGCGACGCTGGCTGGGCGTGTCCGACAACGCGCTGGTGGAGAGCTTCGAGTTCCCCGCCGTGGACAGCCTCCCGGAAGGCCTCAGCGTGCAGGCGAACCCACGGCTGCGCAGGCTGGCCCTGCCGAGCCTCGCGTCCGCGGGCAGCGTGTCCCTGAGCCAGAACGCGGCCCTGGAGTCGCTGTCCGGCCTGTCCTCGCTGCGCACCGTCGACTTCCTGTCCATCTTCTCCAACGCCGCGCTGACGAACGTGGAGGGGCTGGACAGCCTTCAGTCCGCGAGCGCCATCAGCATCGCCGGGAACGCGAAGCTCCAGTCGACGGCGGGCTTCCCCCGCCTCAGCCGCGTGGGCTCGGTGGCCATTGGCGACAACGCGATGCTGGAGTCCGCGGGCGGCTGGCCCGAGCTGCGCACCGTGTCCGGGGACATCACCCTGCGCAACAACGCCCGGCTGAAGTCGGTGACGGGCCTGGACCGCCTGGACTCCGTGCACACCGTCATCGTGGAGCTGAACCCGCGGCTCACCGACCTGGGCGGATTCGGACGGCTCTTGCGGCTGGACCGCCTGTCGGTCCGCTACAACAACGACCTGACGGAGCTGGCCCGGTTCCAGAACCTGCGCGAGCTCCAGCTCCTCACCGTGACGGACAACCCGTCCCTCCAGGCGCTGGGGCTCGACGGGCTGCGGGTCGTGGGCCAGGGCTTCACCGTGGCCACCAATCCCCTGCTGCCCACATGCCAGGCGCGGGCCCTGGCCGACCTCGCCTACCAGGGCCCGCAGGAGGCGCGCGTCATCACCGGCAACGACGACGGAGCCAGCTGCGCGCCTCCCCAGGCTCCGGCAGCCACGTCAGCTCGCGCCGCCCTCCACGCGCGACTGGAGCACCGCGCCCAGCACGTCCGCGGTGTCCTCGCGCAGCCGTGACAGGTGCGTGTAGAGCGCGTCCTCCACCTGGGCCACCGTCTCCTTCGGCGCGCCCGCCTCGCGCAGCCCCGCCAGCACCGTGTACGCGGCCACCGCCAGCGGCCCCACGTAGCCGCGAGACTCCTCCCAGAACTCCTCGAAGCAGGGCACGGCCTCCCCCGCCACCACGCGCGCGAGCCGGCCCAGGCACGCCTCCCAGTAGCCCCGGTGCGCGTCACGGGCCGCGTCGTCCGCGAACGGCCCCTGGCGCAGCTCCAGCCGCGTGCCTTCCTGCGTGAGGTGGAACGTCAGCTCCGCCCGGGTACGCCCCGCGGGCATCGGCCCGCCGCCCTCCCAGTCCATCTCCAGCGCCAGGAAGCGCCCCGGGTCCACCTCCACGATGCAGCCCACCTGCGAGAACGCGCGGCCCGCCGCGTCCCTCAGGCCCACCCGGTAGGGCTGCCCCAGCGCGCCAGGGTCGGGCGCGTGCGTGCGGTAGCAGCCCGGAGGCGCGCCGAACCAGCGGCGGATGAGCGCGGGCTCGGAGAGCGCGGGGAAGACCGCCTCCGGCGGCGCGGGCAGCTTCCACTCCAGCGTCAGGCCGCTCACGCCCGCACCCCCGAACGCGTGCGCAGCTCGAAGCGGGGCACGTTCGCCAGCAGCTCCGGTGGCGCGCGGTACTGCTCCACCACCAGGCTGATCCGCGACTCCCGCATCGACTCCGCGCCGGAGGTGATGGCCTCCACCTCGTGCAGCAGGTCACCCCGGAACATCACCAGCGCGTTCTCTTGCGGCTTCAGCTCCGCCACCTGACCTCCCCGGTGGTACAGCCGCAGCGCGCCACCGCGGAGTTCCTTCGGAACCTGGACATACAGCACGCTCACCGCCACCGGGCAGCCGATAGCCGGGCCGTAGAACTCCAGACTCCGGTCGATGTGCGCCGCCACGTTGCGGCCCTTGCCCACCAGCAGCGGGTTGAGCAGGAAGGCGTTGCACTCCGGCAGCAGCGTCCTGGCCAGGTACGGCGCGAAGGCTGGGAACCGCTCGTGGACCTCCGGCAGCGCGTCCCGGCGGAACGTCAGCGAAAAGCCGTACGTGCCGGAGAACTGCCCGGACAGGTTCGACTCTCCCAGGAGCGACGAGCCCAGGATGGCCGAGCGGATGGAGGCCATCGTCTCCTCCGGGAGGACGTCCGGAGTGCGGTGGAAGAAGGTGTCGAGCCGGAAGGCTCCACCCCACGGTGGCTGGAAGCGCATGGCCCCGGAGTCTACCCACCCACCCTGTGCAACACGACGCGTCAACCCCTGACAACACGGCGCGTCAGGGATGACATCAATTTCTCTTATTTATCATTTATCACGTCAAAGCCGAATTCTCCGGCATCCCACCTTGCGGCTTCCGGGCGTTCCTACTTTCTTCGGTCAAGCTACGAAGTCCCCTTCGCAGCGCTCGCCGTCCCACGCCCCATCCACCCCCACCATGGAGTTCGCAACCATGAGCCGAAGCAGACTCACGGGAATCGCGCTCGCATTCCTGGCCGTCAGTTGTCTGGCGGTTCAATCCGCAGAAGCCGCCACGTATGGCGTTACGCCATCGGGCTCCTCCGCCGTCTTCTACGTCGACACGACGGACTGGGCGGACATCCACTACGTGCTCAATGGCGGCGGACAGCAGAACATCCGCATGACGGTGACGGGAGGCCGCAACCAGTACACCGTCACGGGCCTGAGCGCCGGCAACACCATCGACTACTTCTTCACGTACTGGGACGTGTCGTGCGCGTGCGCGCGGGACACGACCTGGACGCGCTACACGCACAGCGGCACCGGCACCGGCACGGACGCGGGCACCGGCACGCCGGACGCGGGCACGGGCGTGGACGCCGGTCCTCCTCCCAACGGCGACGCGGGCCCGGTGGTGCCGCTGTTCACCAGCGCCACCGCGCTGGAGCCGGCCACGGTGGAGAACACCTCCACGGCCATCATCACCCGCGTGGGCGACCGCGTGCGCGACCGCCACATGCGCGAGGACATGTATCAGGCGTACGACCACTACCTGAAGCTGTACTTCGAGAAGCGCACCCACTGGATTGAGATCGTGGACACGGTCGCCAAGGGCGGCTCCACCATCACGGTGAACCTGTACACCATCTACCCGTACGACTCGCCGGACTTCCGCGCGTTCTTCCGTGGCCTCAACACGGTGGCGGAGTACTTCCACAACGCGGACTTCGTGAAGGTGAACGACTACAAGTACACGTCGTCGGTGAACTTCAACGCCAAGGAAGGCCGCGCCATCCGCGTGGGTGACCGGATGGAGCTGGAGATTGGCGTGTTCCTCCAGCAGCCGGTGGAAGGCCGCTTCAACTACTACTCCACGGGCATGCTCTACATCGTGGGCCAGGGCGGCCTGGTGCCCTTCGAGGGTCAGGGCAGCATCCGCGACTCCTTCGCGCTGCCGGAGAAGGCCTGGTCGGGCGGCCGCGGAACGCTGCACACGCCGTTCTCCAACGAGCCGGACAACCGCTTCCTGCAGATGCCCACGAACCTGGCGCCGGTGAACGCGCAGCCCTTCGTGGAGGGCCGCCGCCTGCACCACACGAACTTCCGTGACGGCAGCCACTCGGAGCCGGACAACCCCATCTTCACGGCGCAGGTGAACAAGCTGGGCAACAACTACGTCAACGTGTCCTGCGTCTCCTGCCACAAGCAGAACGGCCGCGGCCTGCCGCCCTCCACCACCAACACCACGCTGGAGAACTACGTGGTGAAGGTGGGCAAGGTGAACAACGGCGTGGTGTCCGTGGATCCGGCGCTGGGCTTCCGCCTGCAGCCGCGCGCGGTCAGCGGCACGCCGGAGGCGGACGTGCGCATCGGCAGCTGGACGACGACGGCCAGCGGCACGCTCAACGGCGGCACGACGTACAGCCTGCGCAAGCCCAACTACAGCTTCCTCAACGTGACGCCGACGAACTACTCCGCGCGCATCTCGCCGCAGCTGATTGGCATGGGCCTGCTGGAGGCGGTGCCGGAGTCCCAGATCGCCGGCCTGGCGGACCCCAACGACGCGAACGGCGACGGCATCTCCGGCCGCATGCAGACGGTGAAGGACCCGGAGACGGGCGTCACCCGCATGGGCCGCTTCGGCTGGAAGGCGGGCGCGGCGCGCGTGAAGCACCAGGTGGCGGAGGCGCTCAACAGCGACATGGGCGTGACGTCCAACGTGTTCAAGACGCAGGACTGCGGCTCGTCGCAGCAGGGCTGCGCGGGCACGAGCGCGGAGCTGTCCGACAACGACCTGGACAAGCTCACCCGCTACATCGCGCTGCTGGGTGTCCCGGCGCGCCGCGACCACTCGGACGCGACGGCGCTGCAGGGCGAGACGGTGTTCACCAACGCGGGCTGCGCGAAGTGCCACGCGCCCACGCTGACCACCAGCCCCTACGCGGCGATGAACGAGTTCCGCGGCCAGACCATCCGCCCGTACACGGACCTGCTGCTGCACGACATGGGCCCGGGCCTGGCGGACAACCTGCCGGAAGGCCAGGCCTCCGGCTCCGAGTGGCGCACGCCGCCGCTGTGGGGCATTGGCCTGACTGCGGGCGTGTCCGGCGGTGAGGCGTACCTGCACGACGGCCGTGCGCGCAACGTCACCGAGGCCATCCTCTGGCACGGCGGCGAGGGCGAGGCCGCCAGGCAGGCCTTCGTGAACCTCAGCGCGTCGGACCGCAACGCGCTCCTGAAGTTCGTCAACTCGCTGTAGTCAGCACCTGTCACGACGGACGCCGGGCGGGAGGGGGCAGCGGGCCCCTCGCGTCCGGCGTCCTGGCGTTTCAAGCCTGCCCGCCTGCCACGCCTCCGGGCGGTCCAGGGTTCAGGTGGGACGTCCCATATTTGGGTCCAGAGGGAGGAGCCAGGGGATGGACGACTTGCGGGAGGAGGAGACCGCTGCGCGCTTCAAGAGCGGGACGCCCCACCTGGATGAAATCCTGTGTGGCGGCTTGCTGCGCGGCGGCCTGTACCTCATCGCCGGCCCCCCGGGCAGCGGCAAGACGACGCTCGCCAACGAGATGTGCTTCCGCGCCGCCGAGTCGGACGCCAGCAGCCTCTACGTGACGCTGCTGGCGGAGACCCACGAGCGCATGCTCCTGCACCTGAGCTCCTTCCGCTTCTTCCAGCGGGACTTCGTGGGCACCCGGGTCCACTACGTCAGCGGGCTGCCCTCGCTGCGGG
>NZ_RAWL01000313.1:0-10427 GCF_003668885.1 Corallococcus sp. AB049A
ACGGTGGGGTTCTTGTCCGTCGGTGCATCCGCCTGCGCGACGGCGGCGGCCAGGTTCACCGCGGCGACGGCGGCCGGGTTCTCCAGACGGATGGTGGTGCCGCCCACGCGGACCTCGTCACCGAAGGAGACCTGCCCCTTGTTGACGCGCTTGCCGTTGACGTAGGTGCCCTCGACGCTGCCCATGTCGATGATGGACATGGAGCCGTCGGCGGCAACTTCGATGACGGAGTGGATGCGGCTGACCTTGTCGTCCTCCAGGCACAGGTGCGCGGAGGAGAGACGACCAATCTTGATGATGTCGCGCTCGTAGTCCTTGGAGGCGACCAGCGTGTCGCCCTTGAAGACCTTGAGTGTCAGGGGTACGGCCATGGGGGGCTCCCGGTAGGGCTTTGCGCTCTTGGACAACGGTGCCGGCGGAAGGTTCCCACCGCCGGTTTTCAGTTCGTGGAGGGGGACTACAGCTCGCCCACGGACTGCATCACCTTGTCCTCGAAGTCTTCGCGGATGCGGATGAGGTTGGAGTGCTTCACGGTCTTGCGCGCCTCGACGTACTCACCGTCCGGCTTCGTGAGGTCACCCTCGATGGTGTCGTCCTCGAAGTCGACGCTGGTCGTCTTCTGCATCCTGGCGCCACCGCCCTCACCCGACTTGCCGCCCTCGTCCTGGGCGAAGGCCGGGGCCACCGACAGCGTCACGCACAACATCAGCCACTTCCGCATCCTGCCTCCACGTGGGGCCTTCCCAAGGCCCACTGGTGTTTCCGCATGGTGGGCCCCCGCGCCAGAAGCACGAGGGGCTCACAAGGTTCGCATCTTCCCGAGCCGCACCGCCAGCGTGAAGCCACTGGCGGGCGTCTCCCACATCACAGCAGGTCGTCCGTCGGCTCGTCGGAGTCCACCGGAGCTGCATTCTTCTGGGCAGGGGCCGTCTGCGCACCACCCGCGGGGGTGGCGGCCGGCTGCTGCGTGCCCGTGGCGGAGGCCGGCGTGGCCTGCGGGGCGGTACCGGTGCCGGACACGGGCGTCGCTCCACCCGGCGGCGGCGGCGTCTGGCCCTTCTGCTTGGCCTCCTCCGCCTTCATCGCGGCCTGCTGCTGCGCCTGGAGCGCCTCCATCTGCTTGGCCTGGGCCTCGGCGGCGGACGCCTCGCGCTTGGCCTGCACGATGCTCTCCGCCTCGCGCAGGAGGCCGAAGACGGGGGCTTCGGCATGGAGGGCGACTTCGCCACCGGCCAGCGCGACGTACTTCTTGTAGAGCTCCACCGCGCGCTCGGGGGCGTCCTTCACCTTGTGCAGGATGATGCCGCGGTTGAGGTACGTGGCGCCCAGGTCGGGGTTGAGCTTCTCCGCCTCGTCGTACTCCTGCATGGCCTTGTCGTACTGGCCCTGGCCCTTGAGCGCGATGCCCAGGTCCACGTGCGCGGCGGCGTTCTTGCCGTCGGCCTGCAGGATGCGGCGCAGGTGCTCCTCCGCGCCGGGGAAGTCCTCCGCGTTGAGCGCCAGCTGGGCCAGCTCCACGTGCGCGGGCACGTAGTCCGCCTTCGCCTCCAGGGCGCTCTTGAACTGCAGGCGCGCGCCCTCCGTGTCGCCCTCCTTGAGGAGGATGAGTCCCACGGCCTGGTGCAGCTCCGGATCCGTGCCGTCCAGCTTCACCGCGCGCAGCGCGACGAGCTTCGCCATGGCCAGCTGCTTGCGGTCCAGGTAGCTGCGGATCATCACCTTGAGGGCGTTGGTGTTCATCGGGTCGCGCATGAGCGCGGCGCGAGACAGCTCCATCGCCTTGTCGTGGTCGTTGTTCTGCCGGTAGATCTCCGCGAGGCGCGCGCGCGAGCCCGCGTCATCCGGGTAGCGCGTGAGCACGTCCTGGTAGAGCGCCACCGCGCCGGCCACGTCGCCGCCGTTCTGCTTCATGATGGCCAGGTTGTCGGACGCCTGGCGCAGCGACGGCTTCTTGGTGAGCGCGGCCGCGTAGCGGGCCTTGGCCTCGTCGGCCTTGCCCATGCGCTCGGCGATGACGCCCAGGTTGTACTCGGCCTCCGCCAGGTTCTGGTCCGCCTCCAGCGCGGCCTTGAACTTGCGCTCCAGTGACGGGTAGTCGAACGCCTTGGCCTTCTTCTGCGCGTCGAAGGACTTCACCGCGTCATCGAACAGCAGCATGGCGCGGTTGGAGATGGACACCGGGCCCGTGGGAGCGGCCACGGGCTTGGCGACGGGCGACGGAGTGTTGGTCTGCGTGGTGGAACAACCGACGGCGGTCAGCGCCAGCGTGGCCAGCAGGAGGGGGCGGAACGGGTGCATGCGGCGATTCATTAGAGGAAGTCCTCCGGCTCCTGATCATCAACGGTCTTCTTGGGGGCCCCGTCCTTGGACGCGGCGGCGGGCTTGGCGACCTCGGACTCGGTCTGCTGGCGAAGCGCGTTCGTCAGCGCGGACAGGTCCTCGTTGAGCGCCTCGCTCTTGGCCTGCTTCTCCGGTTCCACCTTGGTGACCGGGGGCGGGATGTCCTGCACGGCGGCCAACAGGTCGCCGCCCAGCACCAGTTCCTTGTTCTTCAGCGCGAGCTTCTCCTCCAGCACCTCCGGGTAGCGGTCCGGGGCGTAGGTGGTGCGGAGGATCTTCAGGCTCGCCGCGGCGCAGTCGTTGAACACGCCCAGCTCACGGCTCTTGGCCACCGCGCTGGAGAAGGCCTCCGTGGCCTTGTCCTTGAGCGGCTGGGCCTGGTTGGCGAACTCGTCGCGCAGGGCCTGCTGCGACTCCTCGTCCAGACCGCGCGGCATGGGCGCGTTCACGACGAGCTCCGCCATGTGGTCATACGCGAGGCCAATGCGCTGCAGCGCGCAGATGGCCGGCTCCGGGGCACCCAGCGCCACGGTCTGCACGTACTTCTTCTGCACGACCTCCAGCGCGCGGCCCTTGTCCGCCAGCGAGCCCTTGAAGCGCTCCGGCGACGGCGGCACGCCCCAGTACAGCTTCAGGCGCTTGAACTCGACCCAGTCCGGCTCGATGGCCAGCAGGTTCGCCTGCGCGGCGGCGGCGAGCGCCGGCTTCTCCAGCGCGGTCTGCTGACGGCGGGGCAGCTGGTCGAAGTACTCGAAGATGCGCTTGTTCATGCGGCGCACGTCGTTCGTCTTCTTCATCTTCGCGTAGATGTCGACGATGCGGCCCTCGGCCATGAGGAACTTGCTCTGGGAGCGCATGTTGTCGCGCTCGTACTCCTCCAGGAGCTTGATGGCCTTCATGTACGCGCCCTGCTTCACGTGCAGGTCCACGATGGACAGGAAGGCGGCCTCGGCGTCCTTCGACTTGGGCCACAGCTCGATGTAGTGCTCGCGGTTCTTGAGCGCGGCCTTCAGCTGGCCCAGGCCCTCGCGGTAGGTGGCCGCGTTGAACAGGGCGATCTGCGCCTTGGACTCGTCCCACTTCTGCACCACCGCGGGCTTCGCGGGGCCGTCATCGTTGGAGGCCTGCCGGGCCTTGCCCCTGGCCTTGCTCTTCGCCCTGGCCTTCGCCGGCGCGCCGCCCTTCTCGTTCAGGTTGCGCTCGTAGCCCTTCACGTAGAGTTCGTAGGTGCCGGCCGCCTCCTCGAAGTCACCGATGGCCTCCAGCGCCTCCGCGTTCGCGTAGATGGAGTCAGGCACGTACTTGGACCGGGGGTACTCCGCGAACAGGCGCTTGCGGACCTCGATGGCCTTATCCAGGCTCTTCGCCTTGTAGTAGTCGACGGACGCGTTGTAGAGCGCCAGGTCCGCGATCTCCGTCTGCGGGAAGTCGTGGACGAAGTTCAGGTACGCCTCGGCCGCCTTGGAGAACTCCTTCTTCTCCTCCAGCTGGCTGACCAGCTTGAACGACGACTGCTCGATCAGCTTCGCCAGGTCGTCGCGGAACTTGCCGGTGGCCAGCTTGTCGTTGGCGTAGAAGCGGCGGGCCCACTCGTTGACCTTCGCGAAGTCGCCCAGCAGGTTGTACGAGTCCAGGATGAGGTTGGCGGCGATCTCGGCCGCGCGCTGACCGTCCTCGAACTTGTACTCGGGGTAGCCGAGCGCGATTTCGGAGAAGCGCAGCACCGCTTCGTCGAAGTGGTTGTGGCGGTAGTAGATGTTCGCCGCCTTGAAGGCGATCTCCACGCGCTTGTCGCCCTTGGGGACGTACTTGAGGTAGCGCTCGCACGCGTCGAGCAGCGACTTCTTCAGCGTGGGGATGGCGATCTTCTTCTGGATGTCCGTGCCGGCGGACTCGGACTTCGCCTCACCGCGCGCCTCGGCGGCCTTCACGACTTCGTCGTAGGCGAGCACGGCGTTGTAGGAGGCGTTGGTCAGCCACTTGCCCGGCTTGCCCGGCTTGGGCTTGCCCTTGTCGTCCTTGGCCTCCAGCACCTTGGCGTCCTGGAGGACGACGAGCGTGTAGTTGGCGGCCGCCTTGTCGAAGTTCTGGAGGTTGTCGTTGAGGAGCTCCGCCCAGAAGAAGCGCAGGTCGTACGCCTTGGGGTTCTCCGGGAAGAGCGTGAGGTAGTCGCTGTACACGGCGTCCGCGTACTTGAAGGTCTCCTCGCTGCGCGTCTTCTTGCCCTCGTTGTGCCAGGTGACGGCGAGGTTGGAGAGCGTGCGCTCGGACAGCTCCTTCGCCTCCGCGAGCGCCTTCTTGTCCTTGTCGTCCTTGATGACGCCAGAGGACTCGACGTCCTTCATGATCTTCACGAGCCGGCGCACCTGGGCCACGGTGCGCTCCTTGTTGCCCATGCGCAGGATGCAGTCGACGATCTTGCCCTGGAAGCCGGGGGCCTCCGGAGACAGCGGCTTCTCCTTGATCAGCGCGTTGTAGGTGATGGCCGCTTCGCGGTCCTTGCCGTCGCCGTAGTACAGGTTCGCGAGCTGCTTCATCATCGCGAAGCGGTCTTCCGGATTGGTGGCGACCTTGCCGAAGTCCGCGCGGGCCTGCGTGACGTCACCCTCGCGGGCGAAGGCGCGCACGTAGTCGGCGCGCGCTTCACGCACCAGCGAGCCCTTCGCCTTGGCCTTGCCGTCCTTCTCCACGGCGCCGGCGCCGGCCAGCTCACCGTAGAGGACCACGGTCTTGTACTTGTCCTTCGCGGACTCGTACTCGCCCATGTTGAAGTAGCACCAGCCCTGCTTGTAGAGGGCGAAGGCGTAGACCTGGTTCTCCGGGTACTCGGCGGCCTTCTTGTAGGCCGCGAGCGCCTTCTCCAGCTCCGGGCGCTTGCCCTTGGAGTTGTTGAAGTAGTACTCGCCGAAGGCGAAGTACGCGTCCGGGATGTACTTGGACTGCGGGTACTTCTCCACCAGGCGCTTGAACGCGACGAGCGCCTTCTTGTCCTGGCCGTCCTCCATCAGGTACTGGCCGAGGAAGAAGAGCACCTCGTCCGTGCGCTCGAACTTCGGGTACTCCTGGACGATCTTCGTGTACTGCTCGACGGCGTACTTGCCGTTCTCCTTCACCTTCGCCATCAACTCCGCCTTCTCCGCCTTGGCCCTCTGCTGGCCCGCGGCGTCGTTGCGGTTCATGGCGACGATGAGCTCGTCGTCCTTCCGGTTGGCTTCGAAGAAGAAGAACTTCGACTCCTCCCAGTAGAGCTCACCCAGGCGGAACAGCAGGCTGGGGGCCTCCTTCTGATCAGGAGACAGCGAGATGATCTTCTTCAGGGACTCGATCTGTTCGCGGCGCTTGGAAGCGACCTGCACTTCCACGCCCAAGCGGAACTGATCATATTGAAGCGCGGGAGCGGCCTGCTGGGCTTCCTTCGGGCGAGTGATGTCGCCTGCGAGGGACTTGTCCACGGTGGTGGTGGACTTCTTGCCCAGGTCAGCGTCGCGCAGTGCTTTCTTCTCCTGGGCCGAAGCCATGGAAGTCAGGAGAACGAGGCAAACGAGTAGCGAGCGGCGCATGGTCTTCCTAGGAGCGGGGAACCGGCGTCCACGGATGCCTGCTTGCTTGGCAAGTGTCCGGGAATCTTCGGGAATTTCCATGAGGGGACCCGTACTATGCGCGGTTTGCGCAAGGCGGGTCAACTCAGACGACGGGACGCCAGCTTCGTCGGATAGCAAGCGGGAAAACTTCAATTTCGCTGTGCAAAAACGCCGCTCCAGACAACGACAGGAAGGTTGCACGGCGGTCCCCAAAGGGTATGGGAAGCTGGCGGCTGTTCGTCTGGCTGCCCTGCCTGGAGTGGTCGTCGGATCATGAGTCTTCTGCCGGAGAGCGCCAGCTTCGAGGAGCTGGTGCAGGACTACTTCCTCGCGGTGCGCGGCGCGGGACTGATGCTGTCCGCGCTGGACACCGAGCTCGTCACCGCGTGGGCGCAGGAGGGCGTGCCCTTCGAGGTCGTGGCGCGGGGCATCTCCCGCTCGGCGGAGAAGGCGCTGTGGGACGCGCGGCCCGGTGAGCCGGTGCTGCGCTCGCTGCGCGCGTGCCGGCGCCAGGTGGAGACGGAGATCCGCAAGTACCGGGACCTGTCCGCGGGCCAGGGCGAGGAGGCGCGTCCCGCGTCCAAGAAGCGCCCCGCCCGCTCCTGGGAAGAGGTGCGGCACGCGCGACTGTGTACCGCGCTGCGGGCACTCACGGAGCGCGAAGCCGCGCTGGCGCCCCGGGTGCACCGGCTGCTGGACACGGTGCTCGCGTGCGTGCCGCGTGAGCCCTCGGCGATGGATCAGCAGGAGGCCTGGGCGCTGATGGCGCTGCTCCGCGCCCTGCCCTTCCCGGAGCGACGCTCGGTGTGGCGCGATGCGCGCACCGGTGAACAGCAGCTGATGACGGCCCGCGCGCGGCGTGTGGCCCGGCGCTTCCGGCTCCAGGCAGCCGTCAGACGGCGGCTGGACATGAAGGAGACCTGAGGGGTTGTTCCCCCTTCTCGCGCCTGAACGGATGGGCAGTGGGCTGACGGCCAGGGGTGACGGTGTTATGGCAGGGGCGATGGCTGCCAAGGCGAACGGCGAGGCGTGTGGGCAGTGCGGCGGGCGGACGTACCTCATCGAGCGGCGCGGTGAGCTCGCGACCGCGCGGGTGTGTGCGTGCTCGGTGGACTGCCCGATGTGCGGTGGACGCGGGCACCGGCTGGTGCAGAAGGAAGGCACCTTCAGCGCGAAGGTGGGCCCCCGGACGTACGAGGTGCTGGAGCCGTGCGTGTGCACGCTGCGGCGCACGCGCGTGGCGCTCTACAACGACGTGCAGATGCCGGGCGTCATGGCGCACGCGTCGTTCGACAACTACCGGCCCTTCAACGAGTCGCAGGACCGCGGCCGCGGCGTGGCGATGCACTTCGCCAACCAGTACGTGAAGGGCGCCACCAACAAGGGCTTCGTGCTGAGCGGGCCGGTGGGCACGGGCAAGACGCACCTGCTCGCGGCGACGCTGGGGCACCTGGTGCTGGAGATGGGCGTGAAGTCCCGCTACGTCGAAATCTCCCTCCTCTACGCGACCATCCGGCGCGGCTTCCAGGACGGCAAGAGCGGCGGGGAGATCATCGGGCCGCTGTCGGAGGTGGAGGTGCTCGCCATCGACGAACTGGGCAAGGGGCGCGGCAGCCCCTTCGAGATGGAGACGCTCGATGAGCTCATCGCCCGGCGCTACAACGCGGGGCGCACGACGCTCTTCGCCACGAACTACTCGCTGGAGCCGGAGCGCAAGGGCGCGCGCAGCAGCGCGCCTTCGGGCTACCGCACCACGGACGACGCGAGGAGCGCCATGAAGGACGCGGAGCTTTTGCGCGAGCGCGTGGGCGAGCGCATCTACAGCCGGCTCTGCGAGATGTGCACCTTCGTGGAGCTGCCGCGCGACACCCCGGACCGGCGGCGCACGCGGCAGGAGATGGACGCGCCGCCGCCCATGGGCGGCATGCGCGGCCCGGGCCGCTGATCAGCGCTGGATGGCGCGCACCAGCGAGTTGCCAGCGTCCGCCACGTAGAGCGTGCCGTCCGGCCCCACCGCGAGCCCGGCGGGCAGCACCAGCTGGGCGTCCCGGCCCGCGCCGTCGTCCGCGCCGTAGCGGCCGCTGCCCGCGAGCGTGGTCAGCTTCTGCGGCTCGCCGGACGCGTTGAAGGTGAGCCGGCGCACGCGGTAGTTGCCGGGGTCGGAGATGGCGAGCGAGCCGTCCGCCAGCAGCGCCAGGCCCAGGTACGGCAGCAGCTGGCCGTCCTTCGGGTCCCCGTCGCGGAAGCCGGGCGTGGAGCCCGCCATCACGGTGGTGACGCCGTCGCGCACGCGCACCACGCGCGCCATGCCGCTCTCCACGACGTAGACGGAGCCATCCACCGCCTGGACCACCGCGGAGGGACGGTAGAGCCAGTCACCCTGGAGCGTCGTCACCGGGTTGCCGGGCGTCACCATGTCGATGCGGCGGATGACGCTGTTGTTCAGGTCCGCCACGAGCAGCGCCGTGCCGTCCGGCGTGAAGGACAGGCCCGCGGGCTGGTTGAAGGCCGCCGACAGCGCGGGGCCGTCCTGGTAGCCCCACGTGGTGCCCGCGAACACCTCCGCGCGGCCGTCCGGGGTGATGCGGCGGATGACCGCGTTCTCCGTGTCGGAGACGTAGATGTTGCCCAGCGCGTCCGCGGCGATGCCCATGGGGCCCGCGAGGTTGGTGAGCACCGTGCGGATCTTCCCGTCCGGCGACACGCGCTTCACCGCGTTGGCCAGCGAGTCCGCCACCGCCCAGCCGCCATCCGGCAGCACGGCGACCGCGAGCGGCGCGCCCAGCTCGTCCGCCGCCACCTTCGTGCCCGAGTGGCAGCGCTTGCCGGGCTGTCCCGCCACCGTCGTCACGGACGCGGCGAAGGGCCCCATGGGCGTCGCGGCCGCGGGAGGCTGGAACTTCACCAGGTCGCCCGGCACCTTCCGGCCCAGCGCCTTGTAGAGCACGTTGGCCACGATGCGGCCCGCGCGCGGATCCGCCACGCGGTCCCCCACCCCGGCCAGCTTCTGCACGAAGTCGATGCTGCCCGAGGAGAACACGTACGCGTCACCCTGCTTGCGCACCACCATGTGCGAGAAGCCAAAGCCGCCCTGGAGTGACAGCATGGGCGACTCCGCGAGCACGTCCAGGCCAGCGGGCTGGCGGCCGTTGGTCACCAGCTGATCCACTTCGTAGCCGTTGGCCATCCACAGCGTGTCCCCGGCCTTGAGGCCCGTGCCGTTGAAGATCCAGTGCTCCGGGTTGGTGATGACCGTGGGGAAGGGCCACTGGTGCCAGCGCGCGGCGAACTGCACGCCCAGCAGCGCGTTCTCCGGACGGGGCGCGGGCAGGTCGCGGAACTTCACCGTCCTGCGCTGATCCCGGTACGGGTCCTCCGGCGCGCCCTTGTAGCAGGTGACGACGCGGCGCTCGCGGCCGTCCGCCGCGGGCTCGAAGCGCACCTGCCAGTAGGCGTTGTTCGCGCCCAGGTTGAGGATGGAGCGCCCTTCCGACAGCGCGCGGTCCGCGTGGTCGCGCTGCCTGGCGGACCAGTACTCGTCGTGGCCGGACATCACGAACACCTTCGCGCCGCGAAGGAAGTCGTAGCTTTCGTCCATGTCCTCGTCGGTGAAGTAGCCCACGTCCAGGTCCTGCGACTCCAGCCAGGTGATGAGGCTCAGGTCGTCCGTCATCAGGTGCCCGGAGCCCTGGCCCCGGTAGTAGGGCCGGTCGTAGGAGGACTGGAAGGCGCGCGCGACGCCGTGCGCCTTCATCACGCCCTTCTGATCATCGTAGAGGCTGGTGCCGCCCCAGGTGTTGTACGCGGCCCAGTTGGAGGTGGGGATGAGCACCGCGACCTCCGCGCGCGGGTTGGCGTCCCGCACGTAGAAGGGCACGTAGCGCGACGGCCGGTCGTCGCGCACGAGCTTCACCACGTACACGCCGCGCACCCAGTCCTCGCCAATGGGGATCTCCAGCGTGGGAGACCAGGAACAGGCGATGATGCCCGTGCCCGGATCCGCGGGACAGTCCGCCTGCCGCGTGCCCTGGACCGGGCCTCCGCGCGCGACCTCCCGGGCGCCCACGCCGCCGTAGTAGCCCAGGCGGTAGACGAACCAGCTGAACTTGCGCTCCTCGGAGAGGGACACCGCGACGCGCAGCGACTCGCCCTGCTTGAGGGTGGCCTTCAGCGCGTAGCCTTCAATCTCCCGGCTGTTGGCGTTCTTGTCGATGCGCCAGCCCGTGGTGCCCTTCTTCTGGTTCTCCTTGTGGACGGCGTCCGGGTCCCGCTCGGGCAGCGCGCTGCCGCCGTCGGGCAGCGTGCCCGCGTCCGGCTCCTCCTCGGGAGTGCCGGCGTCATATTCGGGAACGATGATGCCGCCGTCCGGACCGGCGACGCCCGCGTCGTTGTTGTTGAGGGGCGGCTCGTCGTGCCGGTCACCCGGAGGCGGCGTGCCAGGGGCGGGACCGGAGTCCTTGCACCCCGAGGCCCCCGTCACCAGGAGCGCCAGCACCACCCCCAGCC
>NZ_RAWL01000314.1:0-10426 GCF_003668885.1 Corallococcus sp. AB049A
GGCCAGTCGCGTCAGGCCAGCGGTGGTGGCAACGGCCAGGCGCAGCGCAGCGGGGGCCAGGGCCGTTCGCAGCAGCCCCGGCCCGCGGTGGCCTCACCGGCGGCGGGGCCGAGCTCGCCTCCGCCCCGGCGCACGATGTCCAAGTGGGGCTGAGAAGCACCCCTTCCGGTTCATGAAGTCCAAGGCGCCCGGGTCCTCTCACGAGGGTCCGGGCGTTCGACTGTCCGGGGTATGGGACGCAGGGGTCGGGCTCGCCCCCTGCCGGGTGGGGCGTGGTAGCGTGCCGTCCGTGTTTCACGGCGGTGCATCGCACCCCTTTGTCATCAGGACACGCCCTCTGACATGACGCGCTCGGCTGACGGTGAGCTGCACATCGATTCGGTCCTCCGGAATACCTACAAAGTCGTCTCCGTGTTGGGGCGGGGCGGCATGGGGTCGGTGTTCCTGGCCCAGCACCTGCGGCTTCCGGGCAAGCACGTCGCGGTGAAGGTGCTGCGGGTGGGGGACCACGTGGGGCCGGACCTCCACGTGCGCTTCCGGCGCGAGGCGGAGATCGCCTCCCGGCTGGGGCACCCGAACATCGTGGAGGTGCTGGACTTCGACACGCTGGAGGACGGCAGTCCGTTCCTGGTGCTGGAGTACCTGCGCGGAGAGAGCCTGGCGGACCGGCTGCGGCGCGGGCGGCTGTCATTGGAGGAGGTGTTCTCCTTCACGCGGCAGATGGGGAGCGCGCTGCAGACGGCCCACCGCGCGGGCGTCGTGCACCGCGACCTGAAGCCCGCGAACATCTTCCTGGTGCCCACGGACTCCGGCGGCGTGGTGGGCGAGCGGGTGAAGCTGCTCGACTTCGGCATCTCCAAGGTCATGTCGTCGGAGACGCTCCAGACGCAGGAGGCGGTGCTCATCGGCACGCCGCAGTACATGTCGCCGGAGCAGGCGCAGGGGCAGAACAGCCGCATCGACGCGAGGACGGACCTGTTCGCGCTGGGCGGCATCGTGTTCGAGATGATCTCCGGGATGACGCCATTTGGAGGCGGGTCGCTGGCGCAGATCATCTACCGCGTGGTGCACGAGCCGCCGGTGTCGCTGACCACGCTGATGCCGGACCTGCCGCCGAACGTTCCGAAGGCGGTGGCCCGGGCGTTGGAGAAGAACCCGGATCACCGTCATCCGGACGTCGCGTCGTTCATCGCGGAGCTCACGGGCACGGCGCTCCAGTCGCTGCCGGAGACCGAGGAGCAGATCGCGGCCCGGACCTTCAATCGCGCGAAGCGTCCGTCGGGGGTCGCCCTGCCCTCCGTGGCGCCGAGCGACGAGGACGCGATGGGCGCGACGATGGCGCCGGCGAACAAGGGGCCCGGGACGGGGCGCTTTGGCGCGGATGCGTTGTCCGCGTCGGATGACATCGGCTTCGACGCGACGGTGGCGCCACGAGCGGGCGGCACGGTCCCCTTCGGTCAGCAGCCGCAGGTGTCGGGCGGCACGATGGGTTTCGGCGCCACGCAGCTGCCCGGCAGCGGCACGGGGAGCTCCGGCGTGGCCCTGCCCGTGCCCGGGAATGTCCCCGCGCAGTCACCGGGAAGCATGGGCGGACAGCAGATCGCACCGGTGAGCGTGGCGGGTCAGCCGGGGATGCCAGGGACCTTGCCGGTGCCCGCCCCGGTCCCGCCGAAGTCACGCGTGCTTCCCATCGCGGGGGCCGCCGCGCTGATCGCCGGTGCCGTGGGGCTCGGGTGGTGGCTGCGGCCTCCGCCGCCGGTCGCGCCTCCGCCCGTTGTCGCGAACTCAGCCCCAGCTCGCGTTCCCCCGGCCCAGGATCCTCCGCCCGTGGTCGCGCCCACGACGGTCACGCCGCCGCCCACCGTTGCGCGGAATGATCCGCCAGTGAACGTCGATGCCCAGGTGCAGCAGACCAAGGGTCCAGGCAAGACGAACACCCGGCCGGGCGGCAAGACGCAGTCTCCGCGCATCCCCCTGGAGCCCACGGACACCGTCGCGCTCAACGACCTGAAGGAAGCCCGCGCCGCGGCCGCGCGGAAAGACGTGGACGCCGCGGTCCGTTCAGCCCAGCGCAGCTACGCGGCCCAGGACAACCTGGCCGCGCACCACCTGGCCATCAAGCTCCGGTGTCAGACCGGAGACATCGTGAACGCCCCGCCCGAGGCACGTAAGATCCGGCCTTCCGAGCTGACACCGCAGATCATCGCCGAATGTCAGAAGCACGAGATTGAATTGCCGCATTGAGCGAACACCGCCCGTGCCGCACGACCGCGGCAGGGTTGAGGGGGAAGTACCCAACATGAAATGCATCGTCGCCGTGGCCGTGCTGGCCACCCTCCTGGGCACCCTGCCCGCCCTTGCCGCCCCGCCCGCGCCCGTGGAGGCCGGCAAGGTGTTCGTCGGCCCGCAGGGGGAACAGGTCGCCGTCGTTCCCGTCACGCCCCGCGATCAGAAGAAGTTCCTCCTGCGCATCCAGGGCACCGGCTCCGTGCTGGACAACCTGGTGCTCCCCTACACCCTGAAGGACTGGAGCAGCCCCAGCACGCTGCGCCACAACTACACGACCCAGTGGCACGGCAAGGACTACTCGCCGTTCATCATCGTGGGCAAGAACGCGGAGCTGCACTTCCCCGGCGGCCCCGGCAACGGCATCGCGGTCCAGTACGACGAGGCCCGCTCCCAGAAGCTCAAGCCGGAGGAGGTCTACGCCCAGCACCAGCAGCAGACCCAGAGCGGTCAGCTCGCGAAGCTGATGGCCTTCGACCGCAAGGCGGAAGAAACCATCCATGACACCGCCTACGCCGAAGCGATCCAGGCGCTGAACACCAGCTGCGGCACCTCCGTGGCGGGCGCCATCGACTGGACCACCGTCACCGAGCCCTTCCTCAAGGCCCAGAAGATCTCCCGCTACTGCGTCTTCCCCCTCACCGCGCTCAAGTCCCTGTGCGACGTCTCCGAGGAGGCCCGCACCACCGTGAAGGCCCGCGTCCAGCAGATGGACTGCCGCTTCGGCGCCGCGCTGGAGCCCGCCCTGCAGGGAAGCCGCTTCGTGTGGACCACCACCCCGGAGGCGTCCAACCAGGAGAAGGCCGCCACCCGCTACTTCAAGAAGAACCTCTAGGCCCGCGCACCATGCTCTTCCAACGCATCCTTCCCGTGGCCGTGCTCCTCTCCACCACTCCCGCCGCCGCCGTCGAACCGCCGTGGGGCAAGGCGGAGAACCTGGGCCAGCGCATGCTCCTGGAGGCCTCCGCCGTCTGCACCGACGGCAAGGGCCACTACGTCGTCTCCGTGCCCCGCGAGGACACGGACGAACTGGACGATCAGCTCTACTACGGCGACGGCAAGTCCCTGGTGGCGGTGCCGCGCCCCCGCAGCCGGAACCTGAACGCCACCACCTTCCAGGACCCGCGCTTCTTCAACCCCAACGGCACCGCCGACTACGACGGCGTGGACCTGCGCGTGCACTCGCAGCTGACCGTGGACATGAAGGAGCGCACCTGCTCCCTGCGCTGCGGCGAGCGCAAGGTGACGCTGGACATGCTCCCCACCGCGCAGTCCAAGGAACTGCTGCGCAAGGCCACCTACGCGCCCAACCCGCAGAAGTTCGCGCCCCACGCGCTGCTGCGCGACTCGGCGGGCACGTACTACTACGTGGACAAGGGCTTCACGCCCGCGGAGTCCCGCAACTTCCGCGTGTTCATCGGGCCCCGGGGTGACCTGAAGCCCCAGAAGATGACCAACGTGGTGGCGGACTCCGAGGGGGAGATCTTCACCACCAAGAAGGGTCAGCTGCGGCTCGTCATCGACCGCGCGCAGAAGCCCATGTGGATCGAGAAGGCGCACAAGGAGGTGGAGCTGCGCAACGTCCCCGTGGAGCAGAACCTGCCCCTCATCTACAACGAGCTGGGCGTCTACACGGGCATCCGCCTGGGCACGCCCTGCGACGATCAGTAGCCCGCGGCTTTCGTCAGACGCGCACCAGCAACGCCATCTGGTGCGCGCCGATGCCCAGGCCCACCATCACCAGGTACTTCGTGCGCAGCTCCCGGTGGAACCGGGCCAGCGTCACCGGCATGGACGCGTGCACCATGTTCCCGTAGTCCTCGAAGGTGTCCAGGTACTCGCGCGGGCGGATCTCCTGCGCCCAGTGGTCCATCAGCTTGCGCGTGGCCTGGTGCGAGATGAGCGTCACGTCCTCGCGCGAGATGCCGTGCTTCGCGAGCAGCCGCGCCACCAGCCGGGGCGGCCCGTTCATCCCGGAGTTCAGGAACGCCTTCACGCCCGACGTGGGCGCGATGCCATAGGTTGGATACGCAAGCCCGGACTCCGGCCGCGCGCCCATCATCATCGCGCCGTACTCGTCGCTGAAGGTGTCCGCGCCCCAGTCCACCAGCGTGAGCCGGTCCCCGGCGCCCACCACCACCGCGCCCGCGCCGTCACCGATGCCAATGGCGTGGCCCTGCGTGTAGTCCACGTTGCGCGTCCACGCGGAGCCCACCGCCACCAGCGCGTGCTGGATGCTGCCCGCGCGCAGGGCCTCCCAGGCCAGCACCACGCCCATGAGGAAGTTGGCGAAGTCCGCCTGCACCGGCACCACCAGCGTGCCCTGTGACAGGCCCAGCTCCCGGTGCACCGCGTACAGCGCGTTCGGCGCGATGAACTCCGACACCGACACATAGCCGTACAGCCGCTCCACGTCGGACGCCTTCAGCCCGGCGTCCAGGAGCGCGGCGGCGCCCGCCTTCGCGGTGAGCGCGGCCAGGGACTCACCGGGCCCCAGCACCCGGCGCTCGCGGTTGCCGTAGAAGAGCGCGTGCTCACCGCCGCATCCGGCGGCGCGGCGCAGGGGCTCGAACAGCGGGTCGTCGTTGCCGCGAACCTGCTCGGGGAGGGCGGCACCGACTCCCAGGAGCGCGAAGGTCGCGGCGGTCATCGGTGCTACTTCCCGTCCGACGCCACCGCGGCGAAGCGGTCGCCGTACGGCGGGACCTCGCGGTAGTCGATGTGCGCGACGATGACCTGCGGCTGGCCCGTCTCATTGGCGCGGCGCAGGACCTCCGGAAGGAGCGCGTCCAGCTGGCCGGGGCCGTTCACCGTGTAGGCGCGCGCGCCCAGCGACTCGGAGAAGGCCTTCAGGTCCGGGTTGCCCAGGCCGTAGTAGTCGTCCTCCAGCGGCACGGTGCGGTCCTGCACGTGCTCGCCGTGGTTCACCATGCCCAGGAAGTTGTCGTTGAGGACGATGGTCACCGTGCCCACCTTGTAGCGCGACGCGGTGATCATCTCCGTGCCGTTCATCAGGAACGCGCCGTCGCCGACGATGGCCACCGCGGAGCGGTCCGGCCGGCCCACCTTGCCGCCAATGACGGCGCCGCAGGACCAGCCCATGGACGACAGGCCGCACGGGTAGAAGATGCGCGCGGGGGGCGTGATGTGCAGCAGGTGCGCCGTCCAACCCGTGCAGTTGCCCATGTCGATGTACAGGTCCATGTCCGGGCTCAGGTGCTTGTCGAGCTCCGCCATCAGGTCCTGCGGCTTCACCGAGTCCTGGGCCTGCGGGGTGCGCACGACGGGCGCGGGCTCCGTCAGCGCCATCACCTGCGCCCAGCGCTCCTGCACGCGCGCGCCGCTGGACGGGCCAATCATCTGCCCCAGCTCCGCCAGGCCCGTCATCACCGAGCCCACGTCCGCCACGATGGGCAGCCGCACCGGCAGGAACTGGCCGATGTTGGAGGCGTTCACGTCCACCTGGATGACGTGGTGCACCGCCTGGAAGTAGCGGTGGAAGCTGCGGGAGGCCCACTCACCCAGGCGGCTGCCCAGCACGAGCATCACGTCCACGCCGTCGCGCAGGTACGCCTCGGCGCGCTTGCTGCCGGCCAGGCCCAGCACCCCCAGGGACAGCGCCTCGCGCTCGGAGAACAGCCCCTTGCCGCGCATGCTGGTGGCCACCGGGATGCCGTGCTGGGTGACGAACGCGGTGAACGTCTCGGCGTGCTCCGCCATCGCCTCGCGCGCGCCAGCGCCCAGGAAGATGAGCGGGCGGCGCGCGGTGCGCAGCAGCGTGAAGGCGGCGCGCAGGTCCTCGAAGGGCGCCGTCGCCGGACGCGCGCGGAAGGCGCCGCGCGTGGTGGGGACGGACGCGCGGTGGATGGGCTGGCGCGCGATGTTGGCCGGCACGCTCAGGTGCGCGGCGCCGCCGGGCAGGCCCTGCGCGGTGCGCATCGAACGCGCCAGCAGCCGCTGGAAGCTCTGCGCGTCCGGCACGCCCGTGGAGCTGGCGCACGCCTGGCGGAACATCTCCACCGTGTTCACGCCGTGGGTGCTGCTGCTCTCCTGGATGGCCATCAGGCCCACGCGGTCCGTGGCGATGTTGCCGCTGATGGCCAGGAGGGGCACGCCGTCCAGGTGCGCGGAGGCCACGCCCGTCAGGGCGTTGGTGGCACCCGGGCCCGCCGTCACCATGCACACGCCCAGCTTGCCGGTGGCGCGCGCGTAGCCGTCCGCCATGAACGCCGCGCCACCCTCGTGCGACGCGATGATGAAGCGCATGGACTTGTGCTTGCGCAGCGCCTGCTGGAACGGGGCGATGTTGCCGCCCGGGACGCCGAACACCGCGTCCACCTCTTCGGCCTCCAGGTGCGCGATCACGCAGTCCGCGACGGTGATGTCCTCCACCGTCTTGAAGCCCCGCGCATTCACGTCCCCGTACATCGGGATCGGATCGCCGTGACGAGCCTCCAGCGCGTTCACCTTCCCCGCGGCCGGAGTCTCGTGCCGGAGCGCCTCGACGGGCACCTCATTCCGCAGGGTGTTCGACGCGACCGACTGGAGCTCAGCGAGCGAGGAGTTGGACATTGAAGGACGTCTCCAAGGCCCCGGAACCCGTGAGGCCCGGCGCTGCCGCGCCGGCTCGTTGCCACCGAGTCCGGGGGGACCTCGATGCGTGTGGCAGTTTTGCGGGGGTGCTGGAAAAATGCATCCCCTAAATAGCTGGGAAGCGAGCGAGTGTGAAGTAAAAAGAGTGGAAAGTTCGCCTGACGCTGGATTCTTACACTTCGCGCTGGGTTAGCACGTTTACCCAGGGACGTCTTCATCTTCACGGGGAGAACAGGCGCCGGGCGCGCGTACGGAGATGCAGCCAGAGTGGATCCACCGTAGGCCCGAGTGGAGTAGGCTCACGCCTGCGCTGCCATCCGGCCGGGGTCGCACGGCGACGGCGCGTGCACCACATAAACAACGTGGGGGTTACATGGCTGAGAATCTGCGAACGGAGTACGGCTTCCGGCTCAATGCGCCGGGCTACATCACCCCTACCGAGGCCAAGGCCTGGTTCGAGGACCTTCGCGCCAAGGTGGCGATCAAGCGTGGGCGGCCCTTCGGCCTGATGGTGGACATCCGCGGCCAGAAGGCGAACCCGCCGGAGACCCAGGAGATCATCAAGCAGGCGATGGGCTGGCTCCGGCAGAACGGCATGGTGCGCTCGGCGGTGGTGCTCGACAGCACCGTGGCGCGCCTGATGATGGTGCGCATGGCCAAGCAGAGCGGCGTGTACGAGTGGGAGCGCTACATCGACGCGTCGAAGGACACGGATTGGGAGCACAAGGCCATCGACTGGATCACCAACGCGACGGAGCCCTCGAAGGAAGAGGACGCCGCGGCCTGATGTGAGTCCCCTGGGTGATGGCGGTGGATGCCTCCTTCGGGTCGAGGCCCACCGCCTCCCCTGCCCCATCGCGGGCACGGTTCCCCTCGCTACCTCCCAGGTCCTGTCCGTGATTCCCGGGTCCATGCGGACGCCAGGCTGGGTCCGGGCGGCCCTGCTCCTCATCGCTGGATGGCTGGGGCCGAGCTGCGCCGCTCCGTCACCCACGCGTGACGACGCGCGAGCGGCGGCGGTGTCCTCCCCTGCTCCGGCCTCGAGGTCCCTGCGCGTGCGTGTGTACGCGGACGCGGACCACCGTGCGCGGAGCCTCCATTGGGAGCGCGACGTCGAGGCGTGGCTCCAGCGCGCGGGCGAGGCGGTGCGCGAGCCCCTGGGCATCACGTTCGAGCTGGAGTCCGCGCGGGCGTGGGACCGGCGCGGCCCGGACGGTCCGCTGGAGCCGGTGCTGGAGACACTGGAGGCCGTGGACGCGGGCGAGGACGTGGACCTCGTCGTGGGTCTGGTGGCGGCGCCGGCGTCCTTCAGCGGCGCACAGCATGAGCTGGGCTTCGCGCGCGTGCTGGGGCGTCACTGCATCCTGCGAGGCCTGAGCGGGGAGCTGCCGGTGGTGGCGCGGCAGCGGTTGGAGGTGGCGGTCCTGCTGCACGAGTGGGCCCACACGTTGGGCGCGATGCACGTGCGCGACGGACGGGGCTGGATGGCGCCGAAGTACGACGCGGGCCAGCGGGGGTTCGATGCGCGGACGCTCGGGTTGCTGAGCGTGGGGCTGCGGCACCTGCCGGCCGCGCGCGTCGAGTTGGAAGCGCAGAAGGCCTGGGCCCGGGAGCTGCGCGGGGTGGTGGAGGCCTTGAAGGGTCCGGCGTGGGCGGGCCCCGAGCGGGACTTCCTCCTCGAGTGGACGGAGCGGGTGCGCGCCTCCAGTGGAGTGCTGGGACCGGAGGGCACGCCCCGCTCGCTGACACCGCACGAGCGGCAGCGGCTGGCGGAGGTCATCGCCCTGGAGAAGGCGGGCCGGCCGGAGGTGGCCGCGGAGGCGCTGGAGCCGCTGGCCGTGCGGCATCCCCAGGATGAGCGCGTGCAGTTGCTGGCGTGTTACCTCGCCGTGCACCTCACGCCTGGGGCGGACGCCACGCGTGAGCGCTGCGAGCAGGCCATCGCGCGGTTTCCGCGGGAGCCCTCGCTGCGCATGAACGTCGCGCTGCTCCACCTGCACGCGGGCCGCTTCGACGAGGCCCGGGACAGCCTGGTGACGGCACGCGCGAACCTGGAGGCGCGCACGGACGTGGAGCCCGCGCAGTGGGCGGGCCTCGCGGGCCTCTTCCTGCGGGCCCACTGCGTGACGTGGGCGGAGCAGACCGCGGCCCGGGCTCCGGCGCTGGCGGCCTCCGCGTCGGTGCTGGAGCAGGCGGCCCGGTTGCGAAGACAGGTGGCGCTGCCCTCCGGGCCCGGCGTGGATCCCGCGCGTGAAGCGGTGCTGGTGCGCGCGGTGTCCGACGTCGAGGCGCTGCTGCATGCCGGCTCCCCGGCGCCCGCGCGTGAGCGCATCACCTCGCTGGCGAAGGCGTTCCCGGAGCATCCGTCCGTCACGCTCCTGCAATGCGAGCTGCACCTCTTCCAGGGGCGCCTGGGCTCCGCGCGCACCGCGTGCGAACGGGTGCTCGCGCTCCAGGAGGATGCGGTGCAGGCCCACCTGCTGCTCGGCGTGCTGGCGACGAACACGCGGGCGCATGCGCGTGCACGCAAGCACCTGGAGCGGGTCATCGCCCTGGAGCCCTCACGCACGGAGGCGTGGCACCTGCTCGCCCGCGAGTACCGGGGCACGCGGCAGCTGAAGACGCTCCAGGTCCGCTACCGCGAACAGTTCGCGCGCGACCTGCCGTGAGGCCCTATGCGGCCACGGAGGCGCGCCACGCGTCCTCGAGCAGCGCCAGCAGGAAGAGGTCGTTGAACCCTCCCCCGTTCCCGTCGGCCTGGTAGCCGCGCAGCACGCCCTCCTGCTGGAAGCCCGCGCGCGTCAGCGCCTTGTACGACGCGCTGTTGCGCACGTTCACCAGTCCCTCGATGCGGTGCAGGTTCAGCTGCTCGAAGCCGAAGCGGATGAGCGCGGGCAGGACGCCCGTCATCACGCGCTGGCCCCACAGCTCGCGCCCCACCATGTAGCCTACCTCCGCGCGCCGGTCCTTCTGGCTCCAGTTGAAGAGGGTCAGGTAGCCCACGGGCGTCGGGGCCTCTTCGCGCGACAGCACCCACCGGATGCCCTTGCCCTGGCGCATCGCCTCCAGGTCGCCGGTCAGCTTCTGGTGCAGCGTCTCCCGGGACACGGGCACCGTGAAGTTGAGGCTCCGCGCCACGTCCGGGTGCGAGTACAGCGCGATGACCCCGTCCAGGTCCTCGGGGGTGAAGAGGCGCACCCGGTACGGCGCGGGGACGACGGGCAGCGGCAGCGTTTCGTAGGACATGGTCATGCGGAGCAGGCCCCCTGCGGTAGGGACGGGAGCACCCTACCGGCTCCAGCGCCATCACCGCCATGGCGCTGACGTGCGCACGCCCCTACTCCGCGCGCATCGCCTCCACCGGATCCAGCCGCGCCGCGCGCGACGCCGGGTAGATGCCGAAGATGAGCCCCACGCCGCAGCTCATCCCCAGGGACAGCGCCACGGCCCACATGGGCACGCTCATGGGGAACAGCAGCACCCACTTGCCCAGGAAGACGAACCCGAAGCCCAGCCCCAGTCCCAGCACCCCGCCCACGAGCGACAG
>NZ_RAWL01000315.1:0-10420 GCF_003668885.1 Corallococcus sp. AB049A
GGCTGGGGCCGGTGGGTGCTCGGAGGCTGGCTGCTGTTCGTGCTCTGGCTCAGCGTGGGGTATGCGCGGCTGCCCGACGTGAGCGGCCTGCGGACGGAGAACCCGCGCACCACCGCGCTCATGGAGCAGCGGGCCGAGGAGGCGAATGAGGAGGGCAGGAAGCCCCGCGTGCGCCAGGCCTGGGTGTCCCTGGGCGCGGTGGCCCCGCACGCGGTGGACGCAGTGCTCATCTCCGAGGACGCGCGCTTCTACCGGCACGAAGGCGTGGATTGGAAGGAGGTGGAGAACTCCATCGACCAGTCCGTGCGCGAGGCCCGGCTGGGGCGCGGCGCCTCCACCCTCACGCAGCAGCTGGCGAAGAACCTCTACCTCTCCACGGACCGCAGCCTGCTGCGCAAGGCCAAGGAGTTCGTGCTCGCGCGCCGGCTGGAGGAGCACCTGTCCAAGCAGCGCATCCTCGCGCTGTACCTGAACGTCGTGGAGTGGGGGCCGGGGGTGTATGGCATCGAGGCGGCGGCCCGTGAGCACTTCGGCACGTCGGCGCGGGCGCTCACCGTGGCGCAGGGCGCGATGCTCGCGGCCATGCTGCCCGCTCCCCGCCGCTGGCTGCCCGCCCAGCGCCCGGAGACGCTGCGCACCCGCGCCGGTGTCATCCTGACGCGGCTGGAGCGCGAAGGCCGCATCAGCGCGGCGCAGGCCCGTGAGGCCCAGGCCGAGCTGTCGCGCTTCTTCGGCGTGTCGCCCGCGTCCGAGGCCATCGCCCGGCTGCCCGCGGAGAGCTGAGCGGCGCCAGAGCCTCAGCGTGGCCAGGAGCCCCAGCACCGTCAGGCCCCCACCCGCCTGGTCCGGGGCAGGAACGGCACCATCTGGCGCGTGGTGGGCGGGCGATGAAGCAACCGCGCTGTACCCGGGCTGCGCGGCGGCCTGCTTCGCGTCCGTAAACTGGCCATCGTCTTGCCAGGCAGGAGCACCGTTGGCCCGGTAGAAGAGTTGCGCCGCCTTGGCGATGCCAATGCCTCGCACGGCGATGGTGGAGCGCCCCCTCGGGTGCTGGCCATCCTGGGACAGGACGAAGCGTTGCAGGGCTGCGGGCGGTGCTGTGCGTGGTGCTGGGTGGGGTGGGAGGCTGTGCGGCGGGGAACCATGCGGTCCCGCCTGCCAATGCATCTCAAACAGCCTGGGCGCAGGAATCGGCCCATGGTTTGTTCCATCTCGCATGGCAATACGCGGATGGTGACGGCGTACCCAAGGATGAGCATCGCGCCGCCGCGCTATTCGCGCAGGCTTGCCAGGCCGGCTTCTCCAAGGCCTGCGCTCAGCGGTGAGCGCGGGCGAATCATTGCCTTGGTAGCCTTTCATACACACGTCAGGGTTTTTCCGGGCGGGGCGCCTCGACGGGTTTGGGCGAGCACTGCTATCACGTGAGGCCACGAACGTTCGCATCGCTCAAGGGGGAGAGCGCGCCATGTCCCGTGATGTCATTGTCGATTTCAATGTGCTGCCCCGCTCCACCCGCGAGCGGCTCATCGCCAGTACGAGCCCGTACTCCGCGGACGCTCCGCTCTTTTCCGACAAGGACCGCACCCCCCAGAGGGGATTGGCGTGGTGGCTCGTAGCGGGCTTGCTGGGGCTGGGCCACTTCTGCTTCATCGCGCTCACTGCGTTCGGAACGCCTGGCGCGCGCGGCGTCGAGGACGTGGGTTCCCTCATTGCCTACGCGTTGGACATCAGCCTGATGGTCGCGGCCGTCCTCGGCATCGCGTACCACCGCAAGCGCAGCGCGGGTCTGCCCTTCGTGCCGGGGCGCTATCTGTTCCCCCTGGAGTTCGTGGACCTCCGCGAGCCAAGGATGCGCATCCGCTCCCTGAACGGGCTCATCGAATTCAAGGGGGTGCACCAGCACATCAATGGCACCTACAGCCATACCTCCTTCTTCTTCACCTTTCAGGGAGGCGTCGTCGAGGAGTTCCAGGTCAGCGACAAGCATGACGCCGAGCGACGGCTCCAGGTGTTTCAGCGCGTGCGCAAGGGAGTCGCCGGAGCAATGGAGCGGCAGGACGCCAATGCCCTCCAACAGCTCGACGTCTTCTTCGACGTACGAATGAAGGGCGGCTTCCAGGCCTTCCAGGGCAAGAGCCAGGACGCGCTCGACACGGGCCCGCGGGCATCGGGCGTGCCGAGCCAGCTGGGCCGGCGGTGGCTGACCTCGCTGACGGCGGGGGTGGTGCTGGGCATCACCGCGCTGTTGTTGAGGAACCTGGCGAGTGACCACACGGCCTTCGAGGCGGCCAGGAAGGACGGGAGTGGGGCGGCCTTCCACCAATACGTGCTCACGGGCTGGCGCTATGTCGACGAGGCAAGGCGGCTCGGCGCGGAGGCGGAGTTCACCGGCTGTGAGAAGCAGGGCGCCGAGGCCTGCTGGCTGACGTACCTGAAACGCTGGGATGGGTCGCCCCGCTCCAAGGAGGTCAGGGAGGAGCGCCTGCCGCGCGCGGCGCTCGCGGAGGCCGGCGATACCGTGTCGGCGCTGCGCCGCTTCCGCACGCGCTACCCGGCCTCCGTGGTGGACGGGGAGGCCAAGGCCCGCATCCACGAGCTGTTCGTGAAGTCCCTGGCCGAGTTCAAGGACCAGGCCTCCACCACCCATGCCGGAATCGTCCCCTTCGTGGGCGGGCTGATGGCCCATCTGGAGGCGACGGACAACCCGCGGGTGCTCCTGCGCTTCCGCCAGCAGTCCTCGCCCACGCTCGCGAAGGCCGACAAGCTGCTCGGCAAGGCCATGCGCAGGCAGGGGAGGGAAATGGCCATGGTGTCCCGCCACTTCGAGCCCCAGTACACCCAGCCCCTGGAGCAGGCCATCACCGAAGCGCTGAGCAGCGCCTTCGTGCAGATCTTCCCCACGGACCTGCTCACACTCCAGGCGGCGCCCGCCGGGCAGCCGGTGGCCGACACGACCGTGCCGGTGCTGGAAATCGTCTATACGATTGGCTGGTCCGGCAATACCTACAGCTCCGTGGAGACCCGGCGTGTCTTCGTGGGCATCCAGTTCGAGTTCAGCGCGGACATGCGCGTGCCGGACCAGAAGCCGCTGCACTTCGGGCTGCGAGTCAACCCGCCCGATTTCTTCACCGTGCACTTCACGTCCAGACAGCTGGAGCTGGTGGGCCTCAATGGCAGAGGGCCCAGCGATGACGACGTGTACCGGGTGATGTCGCTGCGAGCCTTTGATCAGCTGAGCGACAAGCTGAGCCAGGTCTTCTTCCGTCCGACGAGCAAGGCCTTCCAGGCCAGCACCCTGGGCGGCTCCGAGGAGGCGCCGGAGGGCCTGCACGAGGCGCTCAGTCAGCCTTCCCCGCCTTGAGTCCCGCGCCTGGACTCCTCTACGTCGAGCCTCCTCCGGCGCCAGAGTCTCAGCGTGGCCAGGAGCCCCAGCACCGTCAGGCCCCCTCCGGCCTGGGTGCAACCGTCACTGGACGGGCCGCGGATGGGATCCGCGTCCCCGGGGATGCCGCCGTCCGTGACGCCTCCGTCGTCGCCCGGGCCTCCGTCCGTGGCGGGCGAGGCACAGCTCAGCTCGAAGTCCACGCTCAGCGGCGGCAGCGTGAGGTTGGCTCGCTCCAGCGTTCCCTGGAGCGTGGCGCGGTGGCGTCCGGGCGTGAGGCCCCGGCCGGGCGGTGGCGGGTTGCCCGGCGTGCAGACCGTGTAGAGGGACAGCAGCTGCCGGTTGTACTCGTACTTGTGGCTGTCGAAGTGGTCCGCGCCCGTCGAGTCCAGCCCGTGGTGATTGCTGAACGACCAGGGCTGTCCATCCACCTCCACCGTCCAAGTCATCCAGGGCAGGAACGGCACCAGCTCCGGTGACGGGGTGAAGCGCAGCGAGGTGAAGTCACCTTCCTGCGGACTTCCGCACTCCGCGTCTCCGAACACGGGGAACGTCCCTCGCTTCGGCGTGTCCACGCCCAGCGTGCCCAGGGTCGTGGGCAGCGGCAGCTCCGGGCCCGCGGTGAAGGTCGCGGACTGCGTCAGCGTCTCCTGGAACTGGCAGAGGCCCTTCGCCTCGATGCGGTACTGCGTGCCCGGCACGAGCGGCGCCGTGGGGACCACGACGTGCGTCCCGCGTGCGCCAATCGCCAGGGTGAAGGGCACCGGCGTGCCGTCCGCCTGGAGCAGCTGGATGGTGGCGACCTCCGTGGCCTCCCGCAGCGGCGGCCTCACCACCAGCCCGGGCACGTTCGCGGGGACCGCTCCGCCGTCCTCGGGGAGCGGGAAGCGGACGTCGACAAGGCAGTTGGCCGCGACGCACGCCTCCGCGGAAGGCGGTGCGAGCGCTCCCAACCCCAGAAGGAACATCCCTGCCGCGCCCCATGCCCAAACGTGTCCGTGCATTTGCTTCATCAGACACCGGAGCGCGGGAGCGTGGGACATTCCTCAGGGGCGCTTCGTGCGCCGCCAGAGCCGGAGCGTGGCCAGGAGCCCCAACGCAGTGAGGCCTCCGCCCGCCTGGGTGCATCCCCTGTCATCGGAATCAGGGGCCTCGGGCGCTGCGTCCGGGCACTTGAGCTCGAAAGCAACCTCCAGCGGCGGCAGGGGCGTGCCGGACTGTTCAAGCACCGGGCGCAGCGTGGCCACGTGCTTGCCGGGCGCGAGCCCCTGGTCCGAAGGGGCCTGCTGGTTCGGCAGCACTTTGCAGACCGTGTAGACGGTGAGCAGGTCATGCGGGTACGCGAACCGGTCCGGGGGCATGACGTTGCCCGCCGCGTCCACCGCGCCGTGTTGCGCCGTGGCCCATGGCTTTCCATCCACCTCCAGCGTCCAGTGCACCCACGGCAGGAAGGGCACCAGCTCCGGCGCGGGCGTGAAGCCCAGCGTCACCGTGCGGCCCTCCACGTCCACCGAGCACAGCGAGCCACCCCAGACCGGGAAGGTCGCGTCCTGTTCTGGAGCCGCGCGCAGGGTTCCGGACGCCGCCGGCAATGCGACCGCGGGGCCTGCCGTGAAGGACGTCCCCATCGTGCCAGGCTCCTGCGGATAGCCCCCGCAGAGGTTGCTGGCCTCCAGGCGATAGTGAGTCCCCGGAACGAGCGGTGCCGCCGGAACGAGGACCCCGCTCCGGTGGGGGCCCTCCAGGAGCGTGGCCTCCACGTCGGCTCCGTCCTCCGTTCGCAGGCGCAGGTTTTCGGAGTCCACGCCATACCGTTGAGAGGACACCACCACCAGGGCGGGGACGTTCGCGGGGACAGCCGCGCCCGTAAGCATCGGGGCGTGGACCTTCCGGAAGTCGCAGACGGGACCGCCGCACGCCTCCGCGGAAGGGGGCAATGCCAGTCCCCCGCCCACCACGAACGTTCCCACCGCCAAACACTGCTTCCATCCGCGTGTCGTCATGTCCTTGAGACACCCAGGCCCGGCGTGCTGGGACATCGTCATGAGGCCCTGCGACGCCAGAGGCTCAGGGCCGCCAGCGCGCCCAGCAAGGACAGCCCACCTCCGGTCTGCGAGCACCCCTTGTCCTGGGAGTCATTGGGTACGGGCACGGGCACGGGATCCTTCTCCATGCACGTCAGCTTGAAGGAGACCTCCAGCGGCGGCAGCGGCGTGCCGGACTGTTCGAGCACCGGGCGCAGCGTGGCCACGTGCGTGCCTTCCGCGAGGCCCCGGTCCGAGGGGGGCTGCTGATCCGGCACGGTCTCGCAGACCGAGTACACCGAGAACAGCGCATGCGGGAACCGGAGCCGGTCCAGCATCCCGAGGGTCCCCGCCGCGTCCACCGCGCCGTGCGGGGCCGTGGCCCATGGCTTTCCATCCACCTCCAGCGTCCAGTGCACCCACGGCAGGAAGGGAACCAGCTCCGGCGCGGGCGTGAAGCCCAGCGTCACCTGGCTGCCCTCCACGCCCACCGAACAGGAGCCGCCGCCCCAGACCTGGAAGGGCCCGTGCTCTTCCTGGCCCGCCTGGAGGGTCCCCGTCGCCGCTGGAAGCGCGACCGCCGGGCCCGCGGTGAACGTCGCCGTCTCCGGAGGGCCTTCCTCCGACTCTCCCAGGCACGGGTCGCGGCCCTCCAGGTGATAGCGGGTGCCCGGGACGAGCGGAGCCGCTGGGACGAGGACGCCACTTCCAAGAGGGCCTGGCAGGAGGGTCGCCTCCACGCCGGTGCCGTCCTCCGTGCGCAGCCGCAGGGTCTGCGCGTCGACGATGGGCCAGCCGCCCGGCGACACCATCACCAGCGCCGGCACGTTCGCGGGCACATCCGCGTCCTTCGGCAGCGGGAACCGGGTCCACCAGGGGGAGCATGGGGCACTGGTGCAGGCCTCCGCGGAAGGTGCGAGCAGCGCCGCCACCGCGCACAGGGCACTCCATCCGAATCTCGTCATGGCCTTGAGACACGCGGGCCCGGCGCGTTGGGACATGGCACGCGACCGTTCAGTCCACGAAGGCGACCGTCCGGCTGGTGCGCCCTCGATGCGTCCCTGTCCCCGGCGAAGACTGACGGGCATGCGACGCAAGCTCGTGCTGCTGGTGCTGGCCGTGGCGGTGTGGCTGCCAGCACTCCATCTCCTGTTCCGTCCCCGCGACCGGGAGGCCCTGACGTCGGCGCTGGCCTCGCGCCAACGTGTGTTCTCGCTCCAGGAATCGAGCGCGGAGCGCGACGTGCTCCACCGCACCAACCCGGAGTGGGACCTGATGGTGCGCACCTTCTCCGTGCTGTCGTTCGCGAACCTCGCGCTGTCGGAGCCCGCGCGGAAGGCGGAGCACCTGGCCGTCGTGGACGCGCTCATCGCCCGGACACTGCGGGACGAGCAGCGCGCGCACGAGGCCTTCTTCCTGCCCTACGTGCACGCGGGACCCTTCAAGGACCCGGCGGGGCGCAGCCTCTTCGTGGACGGGGAGCTGGCGTTGATGCTCGCCGCGCGTCAGCTGGTGGAGGCGCGCGCGGAGTACGCGCCGCTCCTGCGCGAGCGCGTGGACCTCATCACCGGTCAGCTGGAGCGGGCGCCGGTGCTCGCGGCGGAGAGCTACCCGGACGAGGGCTGGACCTTCTGCAACGCGGTGGCGCTCGCGGCGCTGCGCCTGTCGGACCGCGTGGACGGCCGGGACCACGACGCGCTCCTGCGCCGGTGGGTGGCCTCCGCGCGCGAGCACCTGACAGAGCGCCGGACGGGCCTGCTCGTGTCGAGCTTCACCTACGCGGGCGTGACGAAGGACGGACCGGAGGGCTCCACGCTGTGGCTCGCGGCGCACATGCTCCAGGTGGTGGAGGCGGACTTCGCGCGCGACCAGTACCAGCGGGCCCGCGCCGCGCTCCTGGGCCAGGCGCTGGGCTTCGCGTGGGCAGGGGAGTGGCCCGTGGACGCGGACGCGGTGCAGGACATCGATTCCGGGCCCACCATTCCGTGGGTGAACGCGAACGCGGGCTCCAGCGGGCTCGCGCTCGTGGGCGCGGCGGCGTTCGATGACGAGGAGGCCCTGGACGGGCTGCTCACCAGCCTCCACTTCGCGGCCTTCCCGGTGCACGACGACACCGGCTTGCGCTTCGCGGCGGGCAACCCGCTGGCGGACGCGGTGCTGCTGTACGCGCTCGTCGAAGGACCGCTCTGGCGCCTCGCGCGGGCGCCCCACCTGGAGGCACACCGATGATGCGTCACCCGTTCATCCTGGCCGCGCTGGGCCTGGGCGCGCTCTTCCTGGCGCTGCACCTGGGCGGAGGCCGTGAGTCCGTGGGCGTGCTGTCCGGGACCGTTGTGGGCGGCCCCTGGCGCATGGGCTTCGGCGTCCTCTACGCGCTGGCCTGGTTCGGCGCGGTGCTGGTGGCGCCGGTGCTGCTGCTGGCGGGGCTGGCGGACGGCGCGCTTCAGCGCCGGTACACCGTGCCGCCCTTCATCACCCACCGCACCTGACGCACGGCGGAGATGTCCTGCGTGGGGTCGCCCTCCACGGCGACGAGGTCCGCGTAGAGGCCGGCCTTCACCTGCCCGACGCGGTCCTCCCAGTGCAACATGCGCGCGTTGCCGGAGGTGGCCGCCTGGAGCGCCTGCGCGGGCGTCACACCGCTGGCCACGAGCAGCTCCAGCTCGCGCGCGTTCTCCCCGTGGGTGAAGACGCCCGAGTCCCCGCCCACGCACAGGGGCACGCCCGCGGCGAGCGCGGCCTTGAGTCCTTCGCGCTTCTTCTTCGCGGACTCGGGCTCCGGATCCACGCCGCGCTTCCAGCCCCGGTACTGGAGCATGGCGTCGCCCGCCGCCAGCGTGGGGCACAGGAAGACGCCCCGCTGGGCCATCAGCTTCCAGACCTCCGGCGTGCCGGCGTCGCCGTGCTCGATGGTCTCCGCGCCGGCCAGCACCGCGCGCTTCATGCCCTCCGGCGTGCTGGCGTGCACGGCCACCGGGCGCCCGCCGCTCCGGGCTGTCTCCACGATGAGGCGCATCTCCTCCTGGGAGAAGGTGGGCAGCGCCTCACCGCGCGGGCCCCAGCGGTAGTCGCCGTAGACCTTGATCCAATCCGCGCCGCGCCCCATCTGTCCTCGCACCGCGCGCGTGAGGCCGTCCACGCCGTCCGCCTCCTCGGCGCCCTGGGGCACGGTCCACTCGGACGCGAAGCCCTTGGGGCCATAGCTGCCGGTGGCCACCAGCGCGCGCGTGGTGACGACCATGCGGGGGCCCGGGATGATGCCCTGGTCGATGGCCTGCTTGAGCCCCACGTCCGCGTCCCCGGCGCCCTCCGTGCCCAGGTCTCGCGTGGTGGTGAAGCCCGCCAGCAGCGCCGCCTTCGCGTGGTTCGTGGCCCGCGCCACGCGCAGCGCCAGCGACTCCTTGAGCACCTGGTCGTTCCAGGGGGCCTCGTTGTACGGGTGCAGGAACAGGTGCGAGTGGCCCTCGATGAGGCCGGGCAGCAGCGTCGTGCCGGGCAGGTCCACGACCTCCGCGCCCTCCGGTGCCTTCACGCCTTGCGCGGGCCCCGCCGCGACGATGCGCTCCCCGGTGACGACCACCACCCAGCCCGTGTGGGGCTTCGCGGTGGTGCCGTCGAAGACGCGCGCCGGGCGCAGCACGTAGGAACGGGCAGCGGGCGTCTGGGCCCGCGCGGACGCGGAGCCGAGGACCCCGAAGAGGACGGTGGCAAGGAACAGGGCGCGCATGGTGGACGCGCAGTCTGCGCGCGCAATGCCGGCCGGGCCATGGGTTTGTGGGGCTGGCCCCGTGGATTGCTTTTCCTCAAGCACGAAGTCAGTGTGTCTGTTCTGTTTTTGCCGGGGGATTGCCATGCATCGACTGCTTTCGCTCGCATTGCTGCTGTGCGTTGCTTGTGGCGACAAGACGGACCCTCCCATGCCCCCGCCGGACGCGGGCATCGCCGACGCGGGAATCCCAGACGCGGGAACCCCAGACGCAGGCATTCCAGACGCAGGCATTCCAGACGCGGGAACCGAAAGCCCGGCCACCCTCACCGTCCACTCGGACTGGTGGTCCTTCAGCCGGGAGTTCGGCCTCATCGAGCGCATCACCGTCCTGCTGGGGGACGGCAGCCGCTTCCGTCAGCCGCTGGGTCTGGACGGCATCGCGCGGTTCGACGACCCGGCCATCACCGGCCCGCAGGACATCACCTTCGTCATCGTGGGCGTGGGCGGCGGCAAGGTGGTGGCGAGCACGACGCTGGACGTGGAGGGGGCGGAGGTGTGGATCCGCTCCGGCTACGACCTGGGCGGGGGCTCCCCCGGCGTCAAGCAGGCCACCCTCACCGGCCAGGTGATGAACAACGGCGGAAACCTGACGGACCTCCGCGTGGTGGGCAACGGCTTCTCGGGGTCTGACTTCGCGCTGTCGGACGGCAACTTCAGCTTCGACGTGACGGGGCGGAACCCCGGCCGGGTGTCGCTGCTCGCCAGCGGAAACACCGGGCACGTCATGGCCCTGGGAATGCTTCGGGACATCGCCGTGGGAGAGGGGCGGACCGTCAGCGGTCTGGCCGTCACCCTGGACCACCCGATGGACGAGCGGCTGGCCGTGCAGGTGGCGGACCTCCAGCCCTATGGGTCGCTGTCGAGCGTCTCCGCCACCTTCCGGCTCGATTCGGAGTTCCTCTTCAAGAACTCCGCCGACGCCGAGCCCTTCGAGGTCCCCGCCATCGCCCGGACGCCGCCCTTCGACACCGTGGAGGTCCTGCTGTCCGTGACGGCGGGGCGCGATGAGAAGATTCCCGCCGGGCGGGTGGTCGCGAACGTGCCGCTGGCCCCCACGGGCGCCACGCCGCTGACCCTGCCCCCGCCCATGACGCTCACCTCGCCCACGCCGGGGACCTCGGCGACGCCGGGGGCGGGACCGCTCTCCGGGCTGACGCTGACCTGGAGCGCCGCCCCCGCCGCCCACATGGTGACGATGCGTCTGATTCCCCAGCAGGGCACGCCAGACCTCGCGTGGTACGTCAC
>NZ_RAWL01000316.1:0-10411 GCF_003668885.1 Corallococcus sp. AB049A
CGGTGGAGCCGCTGTCGTCGGCGGTGCGGCTGGCTCCCACTCAGGTCGACACGCGCGTGGAGCTGGCCCGCGCGTACTTCGAATCCGGGCAGGTGGATGCGGGCTGTCACGCGGCGGAGGAGGCCCGGGTGTACGGGCCGTCCGACACGGGCGCGCTGGAGGCGGGCGTGCGCTGCGCGCTGGCCCAGGGGGACACCGCCGGAGCGCTCCGGCGTCTGGAGGAGGCGCGCCGCGTGGACCCCCGGGACCCGCGGCTGCGAGCGGCCGAGGGCGCCTTGAAGGCCGCGGTCGAGGCTCCGGGGCCTTAAGCCCCGCACGCGAGCCTCAGCGCTCTCCGAACGGGCGCACCGCGAGCCCCGCGCCCAGCATCCCCTCGTCGCGCCGGAAGAGGCCCGCGTCGTTCTTGATGCCCGTGGCCGTGAGCCGCACGAGCACCGGCGCGTCGTTGACGGCGAGGACCACGTGCTCCAGCGCGACCTCGCCGCGCGCCCGGAAGTGCGAGCCGCCGTCGAAGTCGAAGCTCCAGCCCGCGAGCCCCGTCGCGCGCAGGGCCCACCGGCCATCCCGCGTCTCCCAGCCCGCGTCGAGCAGCAGGGACGTGAACGGAGACACCTCGTTTTGCGTGCCGTCCGGTGCGTGCCGCAGGGCATGGCTCGCGGCGGGGCCCACGGCCAGCCAGGCCCCCTCCGTGTTCGTGCGGAGCGGATCCAGCAGGAGCCCCACGCGGCCCGTCTCCAGCGTCCAGCCGGGCCCCTCCCAGACGCGCCGCTCCAGGTGCGCCGCGCGAGCCGCGAGGGCCACGTCGAAGGGGAAGGGGATGCGCCGGGGCTGGCCGATGGTGACGAGCAGCGACCCCTCCTCCACGTGTCTGCGCAGCAGCCCGTCATACGCGGTGAAGGTCAGCCCCTTCCGCTCGCCACCCCAGGCCTCCGTCATGAGCAGCCGGTGCGAATCGAACCACAGCGAGTCCGCCTTGCTGCCGCTGGAGCGCGCCGAGCGGACGAGGAACCCCGTGCGCACGGCCAGGGCCTCCGCGTCGTCCTGCACGCGCAGTTGCGTGCCCAGCACCCAGCCGGTGCCGGGGTCGAAGCAGGTGGGGAACCTCTCCCCGGCCTCCGTGCGGCCCGTGCAGGACAGGCCGGGCACGGTGCCCAGGAGCAATGCCAGCGCGAGCGCCACCATCGCCGGACCTAGCCCTTCCCGGGGGCGGACACCGGCGCGGACCGTCTGGCCGGGGCCCACAGGGAGAAGCGCAGTCCGGCCTGCGCGGACCACTCCCAGCCCGCGGGCGCGTTCGCCACGTCGTCACGCCACGTCCCGCGTCCGTCCAGCGTCACGCTCACGGGCTGGTCGTTGATGGCCAGCAGGATGAACTCGTAGCCCGCGCGCAGCCGCAGCCGCTCCGGACGCAGGGGCCGGCCCTCCACGGACTCGGCGAGCAGGACCTTCTGCGCCTCCGCGCCGAAGCGCACGTGGTGGAAGCCGTCCCGGTCCAACGTGAAGTCCCCCTCCAGCGCCGCCGCCGGAACCAGGGTGTAGAAGCCGTTCGTCCGGTCGCGCTCCAGGGACGGACCGGCGCGCACGCGCACGTAGGACACGAGGTCCTCCGAGTGCCACAGGTCCAGCGTCACGTGCGTCGCGGCCACGTTGAGGAAGTCCGCGTGCACGTCCTCGCGGCGCACCTGCTCACCGTGGAGCACCTCCATCCAGAAGCCCAGGTTGGCGTAGACGTCGAAGCGCCGGGGGCGGCCGTAGAACGTCGTCACCCGGAAGAGCGGCGCGTTGTTCTGGCTGCGGAAGTCGTAGCGCAGGAGCGTGGCGTCATACGAAGGCGCGTCCCCCAGGTACAGCTCCGTGTCCAGGAGCGTCATCCGGTGCAGCCGGTCAGGCTTCTCCGGCCACTCCAGCTCCACGCCAAAGTCCACCCGCGCGCGCTCGTCCAGGCGGTCCGTCTCGCGCAGCCAGCGCGGCGCCCAGGCTCCGCCCACGTAGACGCGCCGGTGCAGATCGAAGTTGTACTGGAGCACCCGTCCGCGCTCGTCGCGGTACCAGCCGGGCGGCGCCTCCGCGATGGCGGGCACCAGGCGGTACTGGCGCGTCGTCTCCGGAGTCATCACGCGCGACACGCACCAGTCCGCCCGCGGCAGGGGCTGGTCGGTCTCATGGCCCTGGGAGTCCAGCACCTGGGCGGGTGACACCAGGCACTCCTTCTTCGCGTCGTCGCAGCGCGCGCGCCATTGCCCGGAGGGCACGGCGGGCGTGGGCGGCAGGGCAAGGCAGCGTATCTGGACGCCGTCGGAGGGGAACCGGGGAGACGCGGCCGTCGGAATGGCCATCTGGAAGTCCCACGGCTCCGGCTCCGCGGGCGGTTCCGGCGCCTGTTCGACGGGCGCTTCGGCCGTCACCTCCGGCTCCTCCACCTGCCCGAGCAGCAGGGCGCATCCCAGGGTCACCGCTGAAACCAGCATCACTGCTCCTCGTGTCGAGCGTCGAGCGGCCCGCCGCGTTCCGGCCACGTGCTCGGGCTTCGTGACGGGGGGCCTCTACAAGCCCCGTGCCCCCTGGCTGGAGGACGGCCTTTCGCGGACTTGCCCGTGCGGCTGTGCAGGCGCCTGCACAGCCCCTGTGCATCGTGGTGACGCGAGAACGACGCACCCCCTTCCAGGTCGGTCGACCGGCGGGGATGGCGGGGGTATAAGCCCCCCGGTCCCATGGGGTGCATGTGGGGCCGTCCCGGACGACGAAGGAGCACGCGCGCGTGGCAAGCGACGGCGAAAAGAACCCGCAGGGGGAATCCACCTTCACCGAGGCCATCCTCGGTGAGGACACCCTGACGTCTTCATGGGCGAAGCGGTGGCTGGCCCTGTCCCTCACCACCCGCGTCGTCCTGGCGACCGCGGGCTTCGCGGCGCTGCTCTTCGTGCCCTACCTGGGCGCGGTCGGCCTGTGGGACCCCTGGGAGACGCACTACGGCGAAGTGGGCCGGCAGATGATCCAGCGCAGCGACTACGTCTATCCCTTCTGGGAGAACGCGTGGTTCTTCTCCAAGCCGCCGCTCACCATGTGGATGCAGGCGCTGGGGATGAACATCGTCGGCGCGCTCCGGGGCGACGGCGCCATGGGCCTCTACACGGAGTGGGGCATGCGCATGCCCTTCGCCATCCTCAGCATCACCGCCGTGGCGCTCCTGTCGCTGGCGGTGGCGCGCATCGTGAGCATGCGCGCGGGCCTGGCCACCGGCTTCGTGCTGGCCACCATGCCGCTGTACTTCCTGCTCACCCGGCAGACCGTCACCGACACGCCCTTCGTCACCACGTTCGTGTGCGCCATGGCGTGCGCGCTCATCGGGCAGCTGGATGACACCACGAAGCACCGCGCGGGCTGGTGGTACGCGTTCTACGTCTTCGCGGGCCTGGCCTCGCTGGCCAAGGGCCTGTTGGGCGTGGGCCTGCCCGCGGTCATCCTGGTGCTGTACGCGGTGGCCGCCGTCATCCCGTGGAACCGCGAGAGCCTGGAGGCCCACCTGCGCTGGCTCTTCAACGGCGAGGTCCGCGCCCAGGTGCGCGCGGGCACGCGGACCATGCCCGTGCTGTGGGCGCAGATGTACCGGATGAAGCTGGGCACGGGCATCCTCGTGTTCGCGGCGGTGGCGGTGCCCTGGTACCTGACGCTGTGCCTCTTCGACGGCGTGGACGACGAGGGCAAGCTGTTCTGGTACCGCTTCTTCATCCACGACCACCTGAACCGCCTCACCGCGGGCGTGCACACCACCACGCCGGGCGGGTCGTTCACCTACTTCATCGAGCAGGGTGGCTTCGCCATCTTCCCGTGGGTGGCCCTCTTGCCCGGCGCGTTCGCGGTGGTGTCGCGCCTCAAGCTGCGCTCGCGGGACAAGGCGGACCACCTGGCGCTCATCGCCGTGCTGTGGGTGGCGTTCGCGTTCTACCTGCTGGCCTCCAGCGCCACGAAGTTCCACCACTACGTGTTCCCCATCCTGCCGGGCCTGGCCATCCTCATCGCGCTGTTCGTGGACCGGCTGTGGAAGGACGGCATCCACGAGCACGCCGTGAGCCTCATCTTCGGCCTGGTGCTCTTCATCCTGGTGGGCAAGGACCTGGCGGAGAACCCCAAGGACTTCACGGACCTGTTCGTCTACAACTACGACCGGCCCTATCCGCAGGACCTCGTCACCAAGCCCATCGCGTTCTTCTCCTCGCGCCCGCTGTGGATGGGCGACCTGGTGACGCTGGTGCTCCTGGCCTTCGGTGTGTACCTGGCCTTCGACGCGTTCTCCTCCAAGGTGAAGACGGAGCGCCCGGCCGCCGGACGCGCCATCGCGCTGGGCCTGCTGCTCACCGGCGGGGCCACGCTGGCCGCTGTCTCGTCGCAGGGGCAGGTGTCCGCGATGGGGCTGTGGGGCGTGGCGCTGCTGGCGGTTTCGGGCTTCCTCATCTGGCAGGCGTCGCGGCCGGAGGAGGCGCCGGGGCGCACGGTGCTCCAGGTGGTGGGCTTTGCCCTGGCGCTGGTGGGCGTGGCGCTGGCGGTGCGCGGCTTCCGGGGCCCGCCCGCGGCGGATTCGCTGTTCAAGGCGCTGTCCGGCACCATCAACGTGAAGGTGGGCATGGGCTTCGCGTTCGGCGTGGCCGGCGTGCTGGCGGCGGTGGCCGCGCTGCAGCGCTCGCGCGTGCTCCTTTTCAGCACCTTCTGGGGCCTGGCCGCGGCGTTCGCGCTCTGGTTCAACTGGGGTCACTGGGTGGACCTGTCCCACCACTGGACGCAGCGCGACCTGTTCTGGCGCTACTACGACCAGCGCAAGCCGGGGGAGCCCATCGCCGCGTACATGATGAACTGGCGCGGTGAGACGTTCTACTCGCGCAACACGGTGGAGCAGTTCCGCGCCAGCGACGCCAACACGCGCATGCGGCAGTACGTGTCGCGTCCCGGCCGCGAGTGGGCGCTGGTGGAGCACAACCGCGTGAACCTGCTGCGCAACGCGGTGGGCTCCGACAAGACCGTCACGCTCATCGACCGGGACATCAACAACAAGTTCGTCCTGGTGACCATCGAGTGAGCATCTACGTCCCGCCTCCGCGCGCGGAAGCGCCCGTGCAGGGAGGCCTGCGCGTGCGCGGGCTGGCGAAGCGCTTTGGCGAGCGCACCGCCGTGGAGGACCTCACCTTCGACGTGCGGCCCGGCGAGGTGTTTGGCCTGCTGGGCCCCAACGGCGCGGGCAAGACGACGACGGTGCGCATGCTGACGGGGCTGCTGCGGCCCTCCAGCGGCGACGCGGAGGTGTGGGGCCACTCCGTCACGCACGACGGCGAGTCGCTGCGCAAGGTGGTGGGCCTGCTCACCGAACAGCCCGGGCTCTATGACCGGCTCACCGCCCGGGAGAACCTGCGCTTCTTCATGAAGCTGCATGAGCTGGATGAGTCCGTCGCGTGGTCCCGCGCGAAGCACTATCTGGACCGCTTCGGGCTGGGCGGCCGCGAGGACGACCCGTGCGGCAGCTTCAGCAAGGGCATGCGCCAGAAGCTGGCCATCGTGCGCACGCTGGTGCACGACCCGCGCGTCATCTTCCTGGACGAGCCCACCAGCGGCCTGGATCCGGAGTCCGCGCGCACCGTGCGCGACGCGGTGGCGGAGCTGGCCTCCGAGGGGCGCACCATCGTGCTGTGCTCGCACAACCTGTCGGAGGTGGAGCGGCTGTGCGAGCGCGTGGCCGTGGTGCGCCGCCGCCTGCTGGCGCTGGGCCCGGTGCGCGAATTGCGCCGCGCGGGGCAGTCGCTGGACGTGCGCGTGGAGGGTGACGCGGCGGCGTTCGTGCCCCGGCTGACGGCGCTGCCCTTCAAGCCCAACGTGCTGGTGGAGGGCGGCCGCCTGCGGGTGATGGTGGCGGAGGAGGCCCAGGCGCCGGACGTGGTGGCGTGCCTGGTGGGGCAGGGCGCACGCGTGCACAGCGTGGTGCCCTCGCAGCGCCCGCTGGAAGAGGTGTACCTGGACCTGCTGCGCAAAGAGGAGACGTGAGCATGGCCTTCCGGCCGCGGCGCGCGATGGCGGTGTTCTGGAAGGACTGGCTGGACCTGCGCAAGAACGTGGGCCTGCTCGTGTCCATGGCGGTGCTGCCGCTGGTGATGGTGGCGGTGCCCATTGGCATGGTGTGGACGTACGTGCGGCAGCCGGACCACGCGGACCTGCGCACGGTGGCGCTCTTCTACGACCCCACGCTGCCCCTGGGCGCGAGCGCGGCGCGCTTCCTCATCGACAAGTCGCTCACCGACTGGTTCGGCATCTTCCTGGTGATGCCCGTCTTCATCCCCATCCTCATCGCGTCCCAGAGCGTGGCGGGGGAGAAGGAGCGCCGCACGCTGGAGCCGCTGCTCGCCTCGCCCGTGTCCGCGGCGGAGCTGGTGGCGGGCAAGTGCCTGGCCGCGCTGGTGCCCGCGGTGGTGCTCACCTGGGCCGCCTTCATCCTGTTCTGCGTGGGCGTGGACTGGGTGGCCTGGCCGCTGGTGGGCGCGCCGCTGATGCCCAACACGCTGTGGGGCTTTGGCGTGTTCGTGCTGGCGCCGCTGTTCGCCTTCTTCGGCAACGGCGTCGCGGTGCTCATCTCCGCGCGCGTGAACGAGGCGCGCATGGCGCAGCAGCTGTCCGCGCTGGTGGTGCTGCCCCTGGTGGGACTGGTGGGCGGCCAGGTGGCCGGTGTGCTCAAGGCGGGCCTGGGCTACTACGCCATCCAGGGCGCGGTGGTGCTGGTGCTGGACTTCATCCTGCTGGTGGCCAGCATCCGCCTCCTGGACCGGGAACGTCTGGTCAGCCGCTGGGGTTGAGTCACTGGCGGGTTGGGGAGTGGACTGCCAGGGGGCCGGCCGGACGGGCAGGCGCCCGTGAAGCTGTTATGTTCCGGCGGAGGACGCAGGGTGGAGCGCGATGGCGCTTTCGCCCCGGCGGCCCCGCATTTAGGGGTTGGGGTTACGAAAGCTTTGAAGACCTGCCGCCCACGCGGCCACGGAGGCGCTGAAACAGACATGGGGATCTTCGACAGCATCAAGGGCGAGGCTCAGCGGAACTTCATCGCCCGCGCGGACAGCGCGAAGGGTGAGATCGTCTACAAGTATCCGGAGAAGAACGTCCGGATGAAGACGCAGCTCACCGTGGACGCGGATGAGGTGGCGCTGTTCGTCAAGGACGGCAAGGTGGAGGGGAAGCTGGGGCCCGGCCGCCACACGCTGGACACCAACAACATCCCGTTCCTGTCCCGCCTGCTGGAGGGCTTCACCGGCGGCAACATGTTCATGGCGGAGATCTTCTTCGTCTCCAACCGCGAGCACACGGGCGTGAAGTTCGGCGGCCCCATCGGTGACGTGCGCGACCCGGAGACGGGCCTGGGCATCGGCACCATGGTGTACGGCGACTTCTCCATCCGCGTGACGGAGCCGGAGAAGCTGGTGGTGGGCCTGGTCGGCATGGGCCGTGCCACCAACGAGGAGTTCCTGGGCTGGTTCAAGGGCCAGGTGCTCAAGGTGACGCGCGACCGCACCGCCGAGCTGCTGGTGAAGAAGAAGTGGCCGCTGCTGGACGTGACGAGCGGCGCCTACGTGGAGGAGATGGAGCAGGAGATCCTCGCCGGCCTCAAGCCGCACGTGGACTCCTACGGCCTCACCATCGTCCGCATGGGCAACTTCGTCGTCAGCATCAAGCCCGAGGACGAAGTCACGCTGAAGAAGCTGTCCAAGGACGTGGCGTACTCGCGGCTGGCCGGCGGCTTCCAGCAGTACGCGCAGGGCCAGGCGATGCTCGGCGCGTCCGAGGGCATGGCCAAGGGCGGCGGCGGATCCGACGGCGCCATGCAGGGCATGGGCATGGGCATGGGGTTCGGCATGGCGCAGATGTTCGCCAACCAGCAGAACCAGCAGCAGCAGCAGCGCCCCGCGGAGCCCGCGCAGGCGGCCGCTCCGGCGGACACGCGCAGCCCGGCGCAGCGGCTCAAGGAGATCAAGGAGCTGAAGGACGCGGGCGTGCTCTCCGACGAGGAGTACGCCGCCAAGCGCGCGGAGCTGATGAAGCTGCTGTAGTCCCGCTGACGCGCTGACTCAACGAGAGGGCCCTGTCTCCCGAGGTGGGAGGCGGGGCCTTCGCGCGTTTCCTTCGCTATTTTCTAGGGCGCCTTCGCGCCGGGCACGGCGAGGCGCAGGTGTTCGTGCAGCGTCTCCGCGCGCAGGTAGAGGAACTGCACGTCGCCGAAGGCCAGCGTGGCGCCGTCGTGGAGCATCACCTGGGCCTTGAAGGCCAGGGGCGCGCCGTTGATGAAGGTGCCGTTCATGGACTGGGCGTCGCGCACGGCGAAGTCCCCGGCGCCCGCGTTCCAGCGCAGGGTGGCGTGGTGCTGGGACACGGAGGGCTCGGGGATGATGAGGTCGCACGCGTCGGTGCGGCCCACGGTGAACTCCTCGCCGTCCTGGTTCGGCTCGAGGAAGTGCACCTCCAGGTTGTCGAAGTCGCGCAGCATGGCGAGCAGCCGCTCCTCCATGCGCGAGCGGTGCGCCATCCCCACCGTGCGCAGGCCCACCATGCCGGAGGCCACCACGGCCTTGAAGGCCGCGTCCACGGGCTGCTGGATGAGGGCAATCGCGCCGGACGCGGAGCGGAAGGACTCCAGCGAGGCGCTCGCGAAGGGACGGAGCTGTTTCACGGACACCATGGCTTGGGACCCTACGTGCAATGGGTGGGGACGGGAAGGGGCCGCGCGTGCCTACGAGGCCAGGGGCGTGGCGTCGGCGCGGGGCATCTGCGGCACCGACGAGGCCGGTGTCTTCGCCGGAGCCGCAGGGGGCGCGGGCGTGTCGTCCAGCCGGCGCAGGTCCAGCTTCATGGGCACCTGGAGCGTGGTGCTCAGCCGCAACAGCAGCACGTCCGGCGCCAGCCCGTTCTCACCGATGGCCTGCGTCAGCTCGCGCGCGGAGGGCGCGGCGCCCCGGGCCCAGAGTTCCTTGAGGAACGCACCGGCCTCCGGCGCGTGCCACCACGCGGGACCGAAGCGCGCCTTCAGCTGGCCCTGGAGCTGCCCGGCCAGGAACCACGCCCGGAAGCTGTCCGCGGACTGGTAGAAGTCCTCCTGGTCCACGAGGTAGCGCTCCACGTCGTCCGCCGTCATGGGCATGGCGCCGGTGCGCGCCATCAGGGCCCGGTAGAGCTCGCGCGGATCCACGTCCGTGCGGCGGTGCAGCTCCAGCTGGTAGAGCAGCCGGCCCGCCGCGTGGCGGATGAGGTACAGCTTGTGCGCGCTGGAGGCCGCCAGGTACTGGGCGCGCTTGTCCGCGTCCCCCAGCACGCCCGCGTTCTCCTCCAGCCACACCGGGTCCTCCAGCAGGTCCTCGAAGAGCGCCGAGTACGCCTCGCCCACGGTGGGGTTGCCCAGCCGCGCCAGCTCGAAGCGGGGCTCCTGCGTGAAGGCCGTGTGCAGCAGGTGCCCCATCTCATGCAGCACGCGCCCCTGGTGCAGCACGCCCGTGCCCGGCTTGAAGGACAGCCGCACGTCGGAGGGCACCTTCACCGCCATGGCCAGCGGACGCGGGTTCTTCCGCGGCAGGTCGCGCGCGTCCACCTTCACGTTGGGCAGCGCGTTCAGGTCGATGCCCAGCCCCGCCACGGTGGCCTGCGCCTTCGCCAGCGATTCGCCCTTGGGGAAGGCGTCCTCCACCTCGCGCGAGCGGAACAGGCGCGGGATGTCCGCGCGCGTAATCTGCGCGAAGGGCAGCCCCAGCTCGCGCTGGGAGAGCCGCTCCATCACCAGCCGGTACGGCTCCTGCGTGGCCTGGAGCACCTCTTCCGCCAGCTGCGCCAGCCGCTCCAGGTCCGCCTGGCGCAGCTCGCTGCCGAAGGCCTCGTAGGACTCGAAGCCCATCTGCTTCACCAGCTCGTTGGTGCGCGCCTCGCGGCGCAGCAGCGTCTGGTTGAGGCGGGTGAGCGCGGGCGTGGCCGCGGCGTAGAGCGCCTTGCGCTTGAGGGCGCTCTTCTCGTTGGCGAGCAGCCGCTCCAGGTCGTGGTAGCGCACCTCGCGCCCGTCCACGCTCAGCTTGAGGGAGGCCTCCAGGTTGGCGGTGGCGTCGTTGTGCTCGGCCAGCTCGCGCGCCAGGAACTCACCGGCGAAGTGGCCGTGCAGCGCGGTGAGGGCGCGCAATTCACGCGGGTCCTTGGTCAGGTGCCGGAGCCGGTCGATGCGGCGCAGGTTCTCCAGGCTGAACAGGTCCTGCTTGCCACTGTAGGTGGCGGCGATGTCCACCGCCTTGCCCTCCGTCCAGTAGTCCCACACGAGCCGGTGCTGTTCCTCCAGCAGGAGGGCGGACTCCTTGGAGAGGGCATTCACCTCTCCGGTCAGCTGCTCTTCCTCGTTGGGAGGGGGGGGCACCAC
>NZ_RAWL01000317.1:0-10388 GCF_003668885.1 Corallococcus sp. AB049A
GCTCCTGGGCATCGGGGGCGGCATCGTCCTGGTGCCTGTCCTGGTGTTGGGATTCGGAATCCCGCTGGAGCAGGCCGTCCCCGCGAGCCTGATGTGCGTGGTGGCCAACTCCTGCGCCGCCGCCGCCAGCTACGTGGAGAACAAGCTGAGTGATTTGCGGCTGGGGCTCACGCTGGAGCTGGCCACGGTGATGGGGGCCATCTTCGGCGGGCTCGTCGCGGCCTTCGTCGCGGAGGCGATGGTGGCCGTGGTGTTCGGCCTCTTCACGCTCTTCGTCTCACTGCAGATGCTGCTGATGCGCCGCCCCGTCCAGGAGCCGGCGACGGCGGCCAACTACGTCCCCGGCAACTACCCGCTGGGCATCTCCGGCTCCTTCGTGGCGGGCGGGCTGTCCGCGCTGCTGGGCGTGGGCGGTGGCCCGCTGAAGGTGCCGCTGATGACGTACGGCATGCGCGTGCCCTTCAAGGTCGCCAGCGCCACCAGCAACCTGATGGTGGGGGTGACCGGGGCGGCGAGCGTCGCCGCGTACGCGTGGCGCGGCCAATTGAATCTGGGACTCGTCGCGCCGTTGGTCGTAGGGGTGCTGGCCGGAGCATCCGTGGGCAGCAAGCTGATGCTGAAGACGCCGACCGCCGTGCTCAAGAAGCTCTTCGCGGCGGTCCTGCTCATCGTGGCCGGACAGATGTTGTGGAAGGGAGGGGAGGGGTTGTGGCCGAGCGTATGGAAATGAGTGAAGCGGAGCCTGAAATACCCGGTGTCCACCCGTCGATGAGGGTGCCGGAGGCAGGACCACCCCGTCGCAACGCGCAGGCGACGACGGTGGCGCTGGACGCGGAGTTCCCACAAGAGCTGCCGCGGGAACCCATCACCCAGCCGGAGGCGCTCCCACGCGAGCGCCGGGGGGCCCGAAGGCTCGCCGCCGGAGAGCGATGGATTGCCCGCGTGCTGCGCACCGGGGCCATCACCAGCGGGTGCATGTTCGTCACGTCGCTCGCGCTGGAAGCGCTGCCGCGCGACGAGTCCGTGCACGTGGCCATCGACCTGCTGCGCAAGGGCGCGGCGTCCATGCTGCTGGTGACGCCGGTGGCGCGGCTGGCGATGGCGGGAACCCTGCTGGGCCTGCGCGGCGAGTGGCGTTACGCCGCCATCGCCGCGGGCGTCATCGGGTTGCTCGCGCTGGCGGTGGGCGCGGGCTTCCAGGCCTGACGCGAAGCCGGACGCAATGAAGACCGCGCGCGGGGCTACACGCCGCGCGCGGCGAAGTGCGCGAGGACGTTCTTCACCTTCGCGACCTCGTCGTGCTGCTTCAGGTCCTCGTACATGGGCAGCACGGCCTCGAACTGCTCGCGGGCCGCGGCGTAGTCCTGGAGGTAGTAGCAGGACAGCCCCAGGTCCCAGCGCGCGCGGGCCTCGTAGACGTGGTCGTGCAGCTCCCCGTACACGTCCACCGCGCGCAACAGGTGCGGCCGCGCGTTGTCGTGGTGGCCCAGCAGGCCCTCGGACTCACCCAGCAGCAGGTGCCCCAGCGCGAGCGCGTCCGGATCCTCGCCCTGCTCCAGCAGCGGCACGGCCTCCAGGAAGCGCTTGCGGGCGGGCTCGTACTCGCCCTTGGCCATGCGCAGGTCGCCAATGTCCAGGAGCAGCCGCGCGATGCGCTCGTTGTTGCGCGTCTGGCGGTAGAGGATGAGCGCCTCCTGGTACTTCTCCTCGGCGCCGTCCACCTCGCCCATGGCGCGCAGGGACTCACCGATGCAGGCGCGGGTGAGCGCCTCGCCCTCTCGGTCGCGCGACTCGTTGAAGAGCAGGGCGGCGGTGGCCATGTGCTCGATGGCGCCCTTGTGATCCTCGAAGTAGGCCTTCACCACGCCCAGGCCGAAGAGGGCCTGCGCCTGGCCGGCCTTGTTCCCCGCGGTCTTGAAGAAGCCATAGGCCTCCTCGTAGTGCTCGCGGCTCGCGGCGTGGTCCTCCAGCATCCCGTACAGCTCCGCCAGCGCCACCAGCCCCTGGCCTACCTCGGAGGGCGAGCCGGTGATGCGCAGCGGGGCGAGCGCGTTCTTCTGCTTCTGGATGGCGTCGGCGATGTGGGCGCGTTCGTTGTCGGACGGGTGCATGTCAGTTCTCGTGAACCTTGCGGCGGCGGGCGGCCCTGTCCAGCGAATCGTGCTTCTCGCCCCCTTCAGCGCCGTTGCCATCGGCTTCCGCGTTTCCGTTGCGCTCGGCCTTCTCCTTCTCGTGGACCAGCAGCGGGGAGAAGAAGCAGTCCTTCTTCGTGTACTCGTCGAAGGCGAACGCGAAGCGGTAGCTGGCCGCCGCGCGCTGGTTGCAGTCCGTGCGCTCGCAGAAGCGGCAGGAGATGCCGCTGGGGATGGCGTCCTTGCGCAGGTCGTTGGTGGGCAGGCCGTACGCCAGGTACTTCGCGTTCTCCGCGTGCGTGCCCAGGCCAATGGAGTACGCCGTGCCCTTCACGATGGAGCCTTCAATGGGCTGCAGCTGCACCTTCGCGAAGCAGAAGTACGTCGTGCCGTCCGGCATGATGGAGTACTGGCGCGTGATCTGGGACGGGTTCAGGAACGCCAGGTGCACCGCCCACTTCGCGCAGGAGCCGCCGCCGGAAGCGAAGCGGATGCCGGTGCCGCTGTAGCGCTTGGAGATGTTCCCCGCGATGTCCGCGCGCAGGAAGTGGAAGGGCAGGCCCTGGCGCTTGGGGTCGGACAGGTTGCAGATGCGGTGGGCCACCGTCTCGTAGGTGGTGCCGAAGATGTTGGAGAGCAGCTCCACGTCGTAGCGCGTGCGCTGCACCTCCTTGAAGAACTCGCCGTAGGGCAGCATCAGCGCGCCGGCGAAGTAGTTCGCCAGGTTGACCTTGATGAGGCGCTCCGTCTCGCCGTGCCGCATGCGGCCCGCGCCCAGGATGCGCTCCACCAGCTTCTCGCGGTCCATCACCATCAGGCCCATGGACGCGGCCACCTGGAACTTCAGCGGCTGCTCCGTGAGGTCCGGGGACAGCGTGAGCGTGCGCGCGTCCAGGTCCAACCGGCGCACCACGGACGAACCGCTGGCCGCGCGCTCAATCTGGACCTTGAAGTCGAACCGCTCCTCCAGCATGCGGATGAGCTGGCTGCTGGTGAGCTGCTGCTCCAGGCGGAAGTCCCGGCGCAGGCCTTCCGCCTGCTCCTCCAGCTCCGGGAAGTAGTTGCGGTGCTTCTCCAGGAAGTCGCTGACCTCGTCGAAGGGCGAGTAGTCGAAGCGGACGCCCGGCGTCGTGCCGCCCAGCCCGGAGGTGGAGCCCTGCGTGCGCGTGCGCTCCTCCACGTTGAGCTGCGCGAGCACGTTCTCCAGCTGCGTGCGCGTGTTCTTGTAGAGGTTGAACAGCGCGGCGACGGTGCCGGCCAGCTTCGGCTCCGCGGACAGCGACTGGAGCGACTCCGAGTCGATGTCCAGGCTCTTGAGCAGCGGTTCATCCAGCAGCTTCGCCAGGGCCTCGTCCACGCGGCCCTCGCCCAGCGTGGACATGAACTGCTCGGGGTCCTGCTCGAAGTAGCGCAGCGCCTTCCACAGGAGCGGGAAGGGCATCACGCGCTTGCCCTTTTCAATGAGGTTCAGATACGCGGGCGAGACACCCAGGTCCTTCGCGGCGTCCGCCTGCTTGATGTTGCGTTGCAAGCGCAGGCCTCGAAGCTTCAGCCCCACGTTCGCGTTCAGAGCGTTGTCGTTGTTCATGGCTCCAACCCCCGGCGGGCCGCGTTAGAAGGCGCGCTCCAAACGCCGGGTCTCTGGATCCACTCTGCAAACCGATTTACCGATTTGCAATCAACGTTTTCGGATCGCCGCAGCGCTGTCCCGCAGGCGACGCGCGAAGGGTTGACTGCCTCCACCCTGGCCTTACAGGGACGTAATCCCATGTAATCACGGTGCTTTCAGGCGGTCCCGGTGTGCGGCGGTGGCGCCCGGGACCCGCGCTGTCAACCCTTGACTGACGCGCCGCGACAGGCACTGGGGAAAAGTCAGTAAAAAGCGCCAGAATTTTTACAGAGGATTAACGGGACTCAGGGAGCCGCTGGAACACGAGCGCGACGTTGGTGCCGCCGAAGCCGAACGAGTTGCTCATCACGGCGTCCACGCGTGTTTCACGGGCGGTGTTGGGCACGCAGTCCAGGAGGATGCGCGGGTCCTGGTTCTCCAGGTTGATGGTGGGGGGCAGCACGCCTCGGGTGAGGGCGAGGATGCTGATGACCGCCTCCGCCGCGCCGGCCGCGCCGTTCATGTGGCCCGTCATGGACTTGGTGGAGGAGATGGCCAGCTGGTTCGCCGCGTCGCCGAACACCCTGGCGATGCCCTCCATCTCCAGCACGTCGCCGATGTCCGTGGAGGTGCCGTGGGCGTTGAGGTAGCCGATGTCCGCGGGGTTGAGGCGCGCGTCCTTCAGCGCGGCCTTCATCGCGCGCTGGGCGCCCGCGTGGCCGGGCGCGGGCGAGGTGACGTGGTACGCGTCGGAGCTGGCGCCATAGCCGGTGAGCTCCGCGAGGATGCGGGCGCCCCGGGCGCGGGCGTGCTCGTACTCCTCCAGGATGAGGAGGCCCGCGCCCTCGGCGAGCACGAAGCCGTCCCGGTCCTTGTCGAACGGGCGGCTGGCCGCCTGGGGCGCGTCGTTGCGGTTGGACAGGGCCTTCATCGCGGCGAAGCCGCCCACGCCCAGCATGGAGATGGGGGCCTCCGCGCCGCCGGCCAGCGCCACGTCGAACTCGCCGCGCTGGATGCCGCGCATCGCTTCACCGATGGCGTGCGCGCTGGTGGAGCACGCGGAGTTGGTGGACCAGGACGGGCCCTTGATGCCGTGGCGCATGGAGATGTAGCCGGGCGCCATGTTGATGATCATCTGGAGGATGAAGAAGGAGCTGATCCGGTCCGGCCCCTTCTCCAGCGCCTTCTTGTGCGTCTCCTCCAGGCTGCTGATGCCGCCAATGCCGGAGCCCACGACGACCGCCACGCGCTCCGCGTTCTCCTCCGTGATGACCAGCCCGGAGTCCTGGAGGGCCATGTCCGACGCGGCCACCGCGAACTGCGCGAAGCGGTCCATGCGGCGCACCTCGCGCCGCTCGATGTAGTCCTCCGGGTTGAAGCCCTTCACCTCGCCGGCGAAGCGGCAGTCGAGCGCGCTCGCGTCGAAGAGGGTGATGGGGCCCACGCCGCTCCGGCCGTTGACCAGCGCGTCCCAGCTCTTCTCCACGCCAATGCCACACGGGCTGATGAGCCCCATTCCCGTCACGACGACGCGCCGCTGTCCCATCACGAGCTCCTTGACCCCAAGCATTGAACGGGATGGTATTATGAACATCCTTCCATCAGTTCAAGTCCAAGGGAGCCCCGATGAGCGAGCAGGCTGAGAATCCGCGCACGCGGACGGTGACGTGGAGGGACCCCCGGGAGGGCGCCTCCGCGGCGAAGCGGCTGTCGGGGCTGGAGTACCTGCGCGCCATCCAGCGCGGGGAATTGCCGGCGCCGCCCATCGCGGAGCTGATGGGCTTCTCTCCGGTGGAGGTGGAGGAGGGGCGGGTGGTGTTCGCGGTGAAGCCTGGGGAGCACCACTACAACCCCATTGGCATGGTGCACGGCGGGCTGGCCGCGACGCTGATGGACTCCGCCATGGGGTGCGCCATCCACACGATGCTGCCGGTGGGCGCGGGCTACACGACGCTGGAGCTTCACGTGAACTACGTGAAGGGCATCGCGCACGACACGGGACAGCTGTTGTGCACGGGCGAGGTCATCCACCTGGGCGGCCGCGTGGCGACGGCGCAGGGGCGGCTGGTGGACGACAAGGGCACGCTCTACGCGCACGGCACCACGACGTGCATGGTGTTCCGGCCGCCGGGCGCGGGCGGCAAGGAGTAGGGGCGATGCGCTACACCGCTGAACACAAGCAGGCCACGCACGCGCGCATCCTCGCGGCGGCGGAGAAGCTGTTCCGCGCGGAGGGCTTCAGCGGTGCGAGCGTGGAGCGGGTGATGCGCGCCGCGGGCCTGACGGTGGGCGGCTTCTACGCGCACTTCGCCTCCAAGGAGTCGCTGCTCGCGGAGTCCCTGCGCGCCTTCATGAACGCGAACCGGACGCGCTGGCTCGCGGGCCTGGGAGACGTGCGGGGGACGGAGTTCCTGGAGCGCTTCGCGCGGCGCTACCTGAACCAGTACGACCGGGACACGGGGGAGACCGCGTGCATGATGCCGTCGCTCCTGTCGGACCTGACGCGCGCGACGCCGGAGGTGCAGGCCGCGTTCGGGCGGGGGCTGGAAGAGCTGGTGGGCCAGGCCCAGGTGCAGCTGCCCGCGCGCGAGGGCGCCACGCCCCGGCAACAGATGCTGGCCACGGTGGCGCTGTGCTTCGGCGCGATGACGCTCGCGCGGGCCACCGCCACGCAGCCGCTGGCGGGAGAGATTCTGGACGCGGCGCGCGCGCTGCTCGCCGCGGGGGAGGTGAAGAAGGACTCGCCCCGGAAGCGCCAGGCTGGCGCCGCGCCAAAGAAGCCCCACTGAGACAGACCGAGGGGACGCAATGAAGACGTGGATGACTCGCGCGGGGCTGCTCTGCCTCGCGTTCATGCTGGGGGCCTGTGCCTCCTCGCCCCTCGCGGCTCCGTGGGACGAAGCGGAACCCCTCCGCTACAACATCCTCTACACGAACGACCCCACGCCGCGCCTGAACGTGGAGGTCTTCCTCCCACGGTCGTTCCAGGGGTCGGTTCCGCGGGCGTATCCGCTCAACTTCCTCTTCCGGCAGCCGGGGCGGGTGGAGTCCCTGGTGGCCACGGCCGAGGATGGCACCCGGTTCGAGTTCTTCCCCCAGACGGGCGGCGCGGTGCAGGTCCCCAGGGGGACGCGCGTCATCCGCTATCACTACCCGTTGGCATTCTCCCGTGGGGGCGGCGGCCGGCACCTGTTCGGAGGCATGGGGGAGGGGGACGCGTGGCACGTGGCCGGCAAGGCCTACCTGCTGACCCCTCGCGAGGTGACTCCCGACATGCGGGCGGACCTCACCGTGTCCGGCACGGACGCGCTCCTGCCCTGGCAGCCCGATGACAAGGGCGTCTACCATCTGCGCGGCGAGGACCTCATCGACGCGGGCTTCCACGCCTTCGGCGGCAGGCGGTGCCAGGCGCACGTCGGCGAGTCCGTGCTGGAGGTCGCGCTGCTGGGCCGCTTCACGCACCTGAAGGACGCGGAGGTCTGCGCGTGGCTCGAACAGGCCGGGCGTGAAGTACTCACCGTGCGCAAGGCGTTCCCGTACCCGCGCATCACCGTGCGCGTCGTGCCCATCCCCGGCAAGTCCACGCCCGGCGACTTCGGCATGACCCAGTGGAGCTCACCGCCCAGCATCTCCATCCTCGTGGGCCAGGACGCCACCGCCGCGTCCTTCTCCCGCGACTGGGTGGCCATCCACGAGCTGCTGCACCTGACGCATCCCCCGTTGGTGCCGCGGGAGGCCTGGCTCACCGAGGGGCTGGCCACCTACTACACGGAGCTCGCGCGCGTGCGCTCCGGACGCCAGACGTCCCAGCAGGCCTGGCAGGAGCTGGCGAACGGCTTCGCGCGAGGCCAGGCCGCCGCGCGCTCACGCCCCATGAAGGAGGTCGTCGCCGAGGAGGGGAACTACATGGGCATCTACTGGACCGGCGCGCTCTTCGCGCTCCATCTGGACGTGGAGCTGAGGCGCGTGACGAACGGCCGCGCGCGTCTGGATGACGTGCTTGAACTGCTCGCCACGCGGGGCCCCACCGCGACGCTCAAGAGCTTCGGAGAAGCCGTGGACACGGTCGCGGGCCAGCCGCTGTTCGACGCGCTGCTCGCCCGCCACCTGCCGAAGCCTGCCTTCGCGGAGCTGAAGCCTTTGCTGGAAGACCTTGGCGTCAAGATTGACCCAGGTGGCGTCCAGCTCCATGCTGCGCCGGGCAGTGCGTTGCGTGAAGCACTGGACGTCGCGCCGTAACCGATTCCTGGATGTCGCGTATCGCATGCATCCGCGAGGTTCGCGGCATTCGTAGATGAGGTCCGTTGTCCCCCCGTAGTCACACCCCCACGCGGTACGAAAGGAAGCACCCCATGAACGTGAAGGCTCTTGCGGCGGTTGTCGGCACCCTGTCCCTCGGCGCGCTGGCCACCGGCTGTGCGTCCAACAAGGCGGCCGAGGGCAGCAAGGTGCACGCCGCGACGCCGGGCGCCCCCGAGGCCTCCGAGTCCAGCGCGGCCCCGGCCGACGGTGCTGCTCCCGCCGCCGCCCCCGCCGCGACCCCGGAGAAGGGCGCCGAGGGCAGCTGCGGCGCCGGCTCCTGCGGCGCCGGTTCCTGCAGCGGCAAGAAGTAGTCATCCCCTCGGGAGGGCCTGCGCGTCAGGTCTCCTCCCAGGCTCGCGGGCGGCGGGAAGCGTTCTTCCTGCCGCCCGTGTTGTATCCACCCGTCTCACAGGAGAAGCGCCGCATGCCGTCCCCCCGCTACGCAGAGCGCCATGGGTTGAAGCCACTGGGGGCGGGCATCGGGCTGCGACGCGACTTCTACGAAGCGCTGCCGCGCACGGCGCGCGCGCTGGACTGGGTGGAGATCATCCCGGAGAACTTCCTCACGCTGGGCGGCCGCTCCCAGCGCGCCCTGGACGCGTGCCGCGAGCGCTGGACGCTGCTGCCGCACGGCGTGGGCCTCAACATCGGCGGGCCGGACGCGCTGGATGACGACTACGTCACCCGCCTGGCCGCGCTGGTGAAGCGCCTGGACGCGCCGTTCTTCTCGGACCACCTGTGCTACTCGCGCCTGGGCGGCGTGCACCTGCATGACCTGTTGCCGCTGCCCTTCACGGAGGCCGCGGTGGAGCACGTGGTGCCGCGCGTGCGCGAAGTCATGGCGCGAGTGGAGCGCCCCTTCCTCCTGGAGAACCCCAGCTACTACGCGGCCATGCCGGGCGGCACGCTGAAGGAGGCGGACTTCCTGCGCCAGGTGGTGGAGGCCGCGGACTGCGGCCTGCTGCTGGACGTGAACAACGTCTGGGTCAACGCGAAGAACCACGGCTACGACCCGCGCGCCTTCGTGGACGCGCTGCCCCTGGAGCGCGTGGTGCAGATCCACCTGGCCGGCCACGACGTGCGCGAGACGGTCCTCGTCGACACGCACGGCGACCGCGTCTGCGACGACGTATGGGCGCTGTACCGCTACACGCTGGAGCGCACCGGCCCGGTGTCCACGCTGATGGAGTGGGACCAGGGCATCCCGTCCCTGGACGCCGTGCTGGACGAGGCCGACCTGGCGCGCGCCGTGCTCGCGGAGGGTGCGCGATGAAGCCGTCGCTGAAGCACTTCTTCGACAGCATGGACGCGTACCTCGCCGGGCCGCCGGGAGCGGAGGGCCTGTTGAAGCTGTCCGCGTCGCACCCGGGCTGGAACGTGGATCCGGAGCGCATGGCGCTCTACGGCCAGTTCGTGCGCGGCCACGTGCGCTCCACGCTGGAGAAGCTCTTCCCGCTGACGCGCAAGGCGCTGACGCCGGAAGCGTGGGACACGCTGGTGGATGACTACACCCGCACGCGTCCCGCGCGGCACTACGAGCTCAACCGCCTGGGCGAGGGCTTCGCGCCCTTCGTCGCGGACGCCGCCACCCCAACGGGACTGCCGCCGTTCCTGCCCGCGCTCGCGCGCTTCGAATGGACGGACTTCGCGGTGTTCGCCTCCGAGGAGGACCTCCCGGACGCGGTGGACCGCCTGACGCCCAACCCCACGCTCATGGTGCTGGAGCAGCCCTACCGGCTCTGCGCGTTCGTGCGGTCCCGGGGCGCGGAAGCAGCGCCCGTGGAGGGCGAGGAACTGGCGCTGCTCTGGCGCCACCCGGAGCGGCTGGTGACCTTCTACATGGAGGCCACTCCGCCCGCGCTGCTGGTGCTGAAGATGGCCGTGGAGGGCCTGTCGGAAGAGGCCGTCGTCCAGGCCACGGGAATGTCCGCGCAGGACGTCCACGCGGAGGTGGTGCGCTTCGCGAAGGACGGCCTGGTGCTGCTTCCCGCGCGTCAGGTGTAGGGATTCGGGGGAGGCGTCCCCGGGGGCCCGATGGGGATGCCGGCCCGCCGGAGCATCCGCAGGAACTCGAGCATCGTCCCGACGACGACGCCGCGGCCTCCAGTCGTCCCGCTCGGGTCTCCCTTCGCCGTGTGCGGATTGCCCACCAGGCTCTGGGTGGGCTGCGGGGCGGAGAACATCGCCACCCGGTTCGGATCAAAGACATCCACGACGACGCCCTGGCCGCCCGGCCCGGAGGGATCCTGGCGCACGTGTCCGCTCTTGGGCGGCTGGAGGCCGCCGTGTCCCGGACGCACGCGGTTCGGCGTGACGGGCGGGCAAGGGGGGAAGGGCTTGAGGCG
>NZ_RAWL01000318.1:0-10372 GCF_003668885.1 Corallococcus sp. AB049A
GGCGGAGACCTCCACCTTCCCGCCCTCGCTGCACGCATCGCACGCGTTGAGCGCCAGATTGATCAGCACCTGCTGGAGCTGATCCGCGTCCGCCGCCAGCGCGGGCACGGACTCCGGCACGTCCACGCTCAAGCCCACCCGCCGCCGCTCCGCCTCCACCTGCAAGAGCTCATGCACGCTGCGCACGAGCGGCCCCAGCGCCACCGGCCGCACCATCGCCGGCTGCAGGCGGGAGAAGTCCAGCAGCTGGCGCAGCGTGCGGCTCACCCGATCAATCTGCTCGACGATGACGCCCAATCCCGGGCCCTGCGGGTGCGAGGCGCCCAGCTTGCTCTGGACGTACTCCGCCCGGCCGCGCACCACGCCCAGCGGCGTGCCGATTTCATGCGCGATGCCCGCCGCCAGCACGCCCACCGTGGCCAGCTTCTCCGCGCGCAACAGCTGCGTCTCCAGCGCGCGCACGTCGCTCAGGTCCTCCACCACCAGCAGCGCGCGCGTCTCTTCCTTCGGGTCCTCAGCGGTCAGCGGCACCGCGTGCAGGTTGTACGTGCCCTCCTCGCCAAAGAGGGCCAGCGGTTCACCCAAGAGGCTCAGCGGCCGGTCCTCCTGGCGCGCGGACGCCACCAGCGCGGACAGCCGCTCCACCACCGGCGCCGGAGCACCGGGGAACGCGGAGGCCAGCGGCGCGCCCGTCACGTTGCCGGGCACGCGCGAGCGCAGGGCCTGGTTGACGGCGCTGATCCGCCCGTCCTCGGTGAGCGCGAGGACGCCCGTGGGCAGGTGGTCCAGGATCTTCCGAGTCCGGTCATGGAGCGCGGCGAGCTGGGCCGCGTGCCGGCGGCTCTCCGTCAGCGCCACCGCGCGCCGCCGCGCAATCACCACGTACACCGCGAAGGCCACCAGGAAGAACGCCACCAGCGCGCCCGCGCCCAGCAGCCGCACCACCAGCGCCTGCTCATGCGAGCGCAGCGCCGCGGTGGACACCAGCGTCGCCACCGCCCAGTGGCTGCCGCCGCGCATGCGGATGGGCGTGTAGACGGCCACCACCTCCGCGCGCCCCAGCCCCAGCCGCTCCGCCTCCTGCTCGGACAGGGGCAGCATGCCGCGCGCGCCCGCCTTCAGCCGCGTCACGAGGAACGCGAAGCCCGGCACGTCCGAGTCCTTCTGGCCCGCGCGCCGGAACCACTCCGCCAGCCCCGGGTCGCTCGCGGGCGTGGGCTGGCCGTGCGTGCCCACGAGCAGCAGCCGCGCCTCCAGGTCCGACGTGACGATGCGCAGCGGCGCGAAGAAGGACTCCGTGTCCACCAGCACCGCCACCGCGCCCTCGGGCTTGCCGTCCGTCGCGGGCAGCGCCGTGGCCAGGATGCGCAGCCAGCCGCCGTTCGCCGCGTCCAGGATGGGGGACGTGGTGAGGTCCCCCGGCGGACGCTGCAACGCCCGGCGCGCCGTCCCCGCCATCTCCGCCACCAGCCCCTCGCGGGACACCTGCGCGTCCGGCTTCCGGTCCAACAGCAGCAGCCGCTCCGCGCCCTCGCCGTCGTACGCCGCGATGGCCTTGTACTGGCCCACCGCCTCCAGCAGCGCGCGCAGCTCGCGCCGGTGCTCCGCCAGGCTCCCCGGCTGGGACATCAGCTCCCCGGCGAAGCGCAGGTTGCGGCCCACCTCCTCCAGCGAGTCGGTGACGCCGCCCACGGCCTCGTCCAGCTGCTTCTGCCGGTCCCCGGCGAACTGCTCCACCAGTGCGGTCCGGCTGCGCTTCACGAGCGTCCAGACCCCCACCCCCACGCTCGCCAGCGCGGCGCACAGGAGCAGGATGGGCAGGAGCGTGGACCGCATGGAGACCCGCACCCTAACCCGCTGGGTGGTCCCAAGTCCTTGTTTCCAATAGCTTTTGTCCCACCTGCCCCCAGGTACTTGCCCGTTGACGGCCTGCGTCGGCCAGTGCTACCTACCGGTCGGTAGGCGAATTGACCTACCGGTCGGTAGGTGGTTTCTGGCCCGGCGGAAGCAGGCAGGCCGGCGAGGGAAGGCACGCATGACACCCACGGGGCGCAAACCGGACGAGGGCGAGCGGTACAGGGCCATCCTGGAGACGGCGGCGCGGCTCATCTGCGAGCGCGGCTACGAGGGCACGTCGATGCAGGAGATCGCCGCCGCGTGCCGGATGACGAAGGCGGGGCTCTACCACCACATCCAGAACAAGGAGCAGCTGCTCTTCGCCATCATGAACTACGGCATGGACGTGTTCGAGGAGCAGGTCCTCGCGCCCGTGCAGGACGTGGCGGATCCGGTGGAGCGGCTGCGCCAGTGCATGCGCCAGAACATCCACCTGGTGACGAGCGGCCGCAGCAAGGAGGTCATCATCATCCTCCACGAGCACGCCACGCTCACCGGTGAAGCGCGCGAGTACATCGACCGGCGCAAGAAGCGCTACGTGCGCTTCCTGGAGGATGCGTTCGCGGAGGCCAACCGCCTGGGCCGCCTGCGCGGCATGGTGGACCCCACCGTCGCGGCCTTCTCGTTCCTGGGGATGATCCTCTGGGTCTACAAGTGGTTCAAGCCGGACGGGCGCCTCACCGAGGAGCAGATCGCCGACGGCATGGTGGAGCTGCTCTTTCCGTCCAACGCGACGGCCGCGAGCGCCGCGGCCCCTTCAACTGAAGACGCGCCCGCGCTGCGCATGGTGCCGCGCGCCGCCTCCGGTTCCGGGGAGGAATCCCAGTGAACCGCGCCCGTTGGAGTTCCCTGTCGGAGGCGGTGGCCTCCATCCCGGACGGCGCGTCGCTGGCGGCCGGCGGGTTCATGCTGGGCCGTGCACCCATGGCGCTGGTGCTGGAGCTGGTGGCGCAGGAGAAGCGCGGCCTGCAGCTCATCTCCCTGCCCAACCCGCTGCCAGCGGAGTTCCTGGTCGCGGGCGGGTGCCTCCAGCGCGTGGAGCTGCCCTTCGGCGCGCTGGTGCTGGAGAACCGCGTGCGTCCCCTGCCCTGCCTCAAGCGGGCCATCGAGCAGGGTGAGCTTGAGTGGCGCGAGCACGACGGCTACCGCGTGGTGCAGCGGCTGCGCGCGGCGTCCATGGGGCTGCCGTTCATCCCCGCGCCGGACGCGGACGTGTCGGAGCTGGCGGAGGTGGACGCGCCGCGCACGGTGGAGGATCCCTTCACGGGCCGCCGCGTGCCGGTGGAGCCCGCGTACTACCCGGACGTCGCGCTCATCCACGCGCGGGCGGCGGACGACAAGGGCAACCTGCTGATTGAAGACCCCACCACGGACCTGCTCGTCGCGGGCGCGGCGAAGCGGATCATCGCCACGGTGGAGGAGCGCGTGCCGAAGCTTGCGCGCGTCACCATCCCCGCCTTCCAGGTGGAGCGCGTGGTGCTGGCTCCCGGCGGCGCGCTGCCCACCGGGTGCCTGGGCCAGTACCCGCATGACGACGCGATGCTCGCGGCCTACCTGGCCGCGGCGGACGCGGGTGACGCGAAGGGCTTCCTCATGTCGCTGCGTGCGACGCGGAGCGCGGCATGACGGCGACGACGGTGGACGCGACGCCCGCGGAGACGGTGGTGTCGCTGCTGGCGCGGGAGATTGAGGACGGCTCGGTGGTGGCCACGGGCGTGGCGTCGCCGCTGGTCATCCTGGCCATCGCGGTGGCCCGGGCCACGCATGCGCCGGGGCTGACGTATCTGGCGTGTGTCGGTTCGTTGGATCCGGAGCTGCCGGAGCTGTACCCGTCGTCCGAGGACCTGCGCTACCTGGACGGCCGGTCCGCGGAGGTGAGCATCGCGGACCTGTTCGACCACGCTCGGCGCGGCCGGGTGGACACGGTCTTCTTCGGCGCGGCGGAGGTGGATCCGGCGGGCCGCACCAACATGACGGCGTCGGGCAGCCTGGACAAGCCTCGCACCAAGTTCCCCGGCGTGGCGGGCGCGGCCACGTTGCGCCAGTGGGTGAAGAACCCCGTGCTGCTGGTGCCCCGGCAGTCGCGCCGCAACCTCGTGCCGCAGGTGCAGGTGGCCACGACGCGCGACCCCAGCCGTCCGGTGCGGCTCATCTCCGACCTGGGTACGTATGAGCTGGGCGGGCCCCGAGGGGCGCGGCTGTTGGCGCGTCACCCCTGGGCCTCGGTGGACGGCATCTCCGAGCGGACCGGCTTCGAGTTCGCGGTGCCGGACGCCCTGCCCGTCACCTCCCTTCCGGACGCGCGCACGGTGTCGGCCATCCGCGCGCTGGACCCCCGCAACCTGCGCGACGCGCTCGTCGGCGGCTGAAGCACTTCTTCCCCATCCTTCAAGCAGCACGGAAAAGAGGCACCGCATGGAAGCCGTCGTTCTTCGCCAGTTCGGGAGTGCAGAGAACCTGCGTCTGGAGACCGTGCCGGTGCCCCGGCCGGGCAAGGGCGAGGTGCTGCTGAAGGTCCACGCGTGCGGCGTGTGCTACCACGACGTCATCAACCGCCGCGGCAACCTGCCCCGCACGCACGTGCCCGCCATCCTGGGGCACGAGGCCGCCGGCGAGGTGGTGGAGGTGGGGCCGGACACGGTGGGCTGGAACGTGGGCGACCGCGCCGCGACGCTGCAGCGCATGTCCTGCGGCGAGTGCGCGCTGTGCCTCTCCGGCCGCAACAGCCTGTGCAAGACGGACAACCGCTTCTTCGGCGAGGAGCTGCAGGGCGGCTACGCGCAGTTCATGGTGGCCCCGGTGCGAGGCCTGGGCCGCGTGCCGTCCGACCTGCCCTGGGCGGTGGCCGCGACGGTGTGCTGCACGCTGGGCACCGCCGTGCACACGCTGCGCACGCGGGCGAAGGTGAAGGCCGGTGAGACGGTGTTGATCACGGGCGCCAGCGGTGGCGTGGGCCTGGCGGCCGTGCAGCTGGCCAAGGTGGACGGCGCGCGCGTCATCGCCATCACCTCCGGCGAGGCGAAGGTGGCGGCCCTCAAGGAGGCCGGCGCGGACGAGGTGATCGTCTCGCGCGGCCTGGACTTCGGTTCGGAGGCGCGCAAGCGCACGCAGGGCCAGGGCGTGGACGTGGCGGTGGAGATCGTCGGCAGCGCCACCTTCGACCAGACGCTCAAGGCCATGGCGCCCGGCGGGCGCGTGGTGGTGGTGGGCAACCTGGAGTCCGGCGTGGTGAACCTCAACCCGGGCCTGGTCATCGTGAAGGAGCTGGAGATCCTGGGCGCGTACGCGACGACGCGCGAGGAGCTGGACGAGTCGCTGCGGCTGACGGCCAAGGGCCTCATCCGCCCGTTCGTGTCGGAGGAGGTGGCGCTTTCGGACGCGAGCCGCGCGCACTTCCGCCTGGAGAACCGGGAAGTGGCGGGCCGGCTGGTGCTGGTGCCGCCGGCGGCTTGAGGCCCCCTGCATACGCGACCTTTTGACTTGAGGAGTTCCCCATGAAGAAGCGGGTTGGAATCGAAGCGCTGGCGGTGGCGGTCCCCCGGCGGTACGTGGACATCGAGGACCTGGCGCGGGCGCGCGGCGTGGACCCGGCGAAGTTCACCGCGGGCCTGGGCGCGAAGGAGATGGTGGTCAACGACCCGGGCGAGGACTCCGTGTCGCTGGCGGCCACGGCGGCCGCGCGGCTGATCCAACAGCAGGGCGTGGACACGTCCAAGCTGGGCATGCTGGTGGTGGGCACGGAGACGGGCGTGGACCACTCCAAGCCCATCGCGTCGCACGTGCATGGACTTCTGAAGCTGCCGCGCTCCATGCGCACGTTCGACTCGCAGCACGCGTGCTACGGCGGCACGGCGGGCCTGATGGCGGCGGTGGAGTGGATTGCCTCCGGCGCTGGGGCGGGCCGGTCCGCGCTGGTGGTGTGCACGGACATCGCGCGCTACGGCCTGAAGACGGCGGGCGAGCCCACGCAGGGCGGCGGCGCGGTGGCCCTCCTGGTGTCGGAGACGCCGGACCTGCTGGCGGTGGACGTGGGGCTCAACGGCGTGAGCACCGCGGACGTGTACGACTTCTGGAGGCCGGTGGGCCGGCGCGAGGCGCTGGTGGACGGGCACTACTCCATCACCTGCTACCTGGACGCCATGGCGGGCGCGTACCGGGGCTGGCGTGAGCGCGCCATGGAGCAGGGGCTGGTGCGGTGGGATTCGAAGCTGCCCAGCGAGCAGCTCGCGCGCATCCTGTACCACGTGCCCTTCTGCAAGATGGCGCGCAAGGCGCACGCGCAGGTGCGGCTGTGCGACCTGGAGGACTCGGGCAGCGGGCCGGCCACGCCGGAGGCGCGCGACGAGGCGGCGAAGTCGCAGGCCAGCTACGACGCGCAGGTGGCGAAGTCGCTGGGGCTGAACGCGCGGGTGGGCAACGTCTACACGGCGTCGCTGTACCTGGCGCTCGCGGGGCAGCTGCACGCGGAGGCTGCGGCGCTGGCGGGTCAGCGGATTGGCCTCTTGTCCTACGGCAGCGGTTCCTGCGCGGAGTTCTACTCCGGCGTGGTGGGTGAGAAGGCCGCGGAGCGCATGGCCCGCGCGGACCTGGACACGGTGCTGGCGAAGCGCGAGCGCGTGTCGGTGGAGGAGTACGAGCGGCTGATGAACCTGCCCTACGACGCGCCGGAGGCGATTGCACCGGAGCCCGGCACGTTCCGGCTGGCGGAGATCCACGAGTTCCGCCGCAAGTACGCGGGCGCGTAAAGCTTCACGGGCGATGCGCGCGTTGCCGCGTGCATCGCCCGTTCGCGTTTCGCGCATTCCAGCTGGTAGCGTCGAGGGCTCCTTCCGGGAGTCCCCATGAATGCGCACCGGCTGCGTCGCCTGTTCTCACGAGCCCTGACGGCTTCGCTGGCCACTCCCCTGCTGCTCTCGGGATGTCAGGCAGAGTCCGACGTCAAGCCGCTCGCACATGCGCCCAAGCCCAGGGTCACTCCCACGTCGACGGTCAGCCACGCACCCGATGCCGGGCGGACGGGGGATGTCCCAGCCCCCGTGGCGCTCGAATGCAGGGATGGGTTTCCCCTGCTCCGCCCGCTGACGATTGCTCGCGCGCCGGATTTCATGGAGCTGAGGAGGATCCATTACATCCCATGGCGGGAGGATGGTGCCTCCGAGGGGACTCCCCTGGTCGCCGAGGGGACCGCCTGTCACGGCGCGAAGAACAAGGGCGCCTGCCTGAACACCTTGAAGCACCTGGCGAGGCCCCAAGGCTTCCATGAGGGCTGTGTGCAGTTGTGCAGTGCCTATTTCCTCGCGGTGACACGCGGTGACGACGTGGCCGCGGTCAGCTCGCTGGAATCCCTTCGCTCGCTGCTGGGGACCATCGATACCGCGCAGGAAGCCGGACTCATGGCCTTCGCCGCCGGCTACGACTCGTGTTCCCGGGAGTCGCGCCAGGACGCCGGGAGCATCACGGCCAGGCCCGAGGGTGGCTTCGACGTCATTGGATACACGGGCAGCGTCTGCGAGAAGAAGGGCCTCCTGCGGCACACGGTGCGGGTCGCGGCCTCCGGCGAGATGCGCGAGGTGAGCCGCGAGCTCGCGCAGAAGCCACGCAACGACTGTCCCGTCATCGGGAGGCGGCCCGTGGGGCTCCATGCGACAGAAGACGGTGGCTGCGAGGACGCGCGAGGCCGCTACTTCGCGGACGTCGCCCGCCTGGAGGCCGCGTCCGTCCAGGCCTTCCTGCGGCTGCGCGAGGAACTGGCCCTCCACGGCGCGGACGAGGCACTGCGGGACGCGGCGCTCGCCAGCGCGGTGGACGAGGTGCGGCACACGGACCTCACCGGCGGGCTCGCACGGCGCTTCGGCGCAGTCCCTCCCCCGCCCTCCGTCGCGGACGTGCCGCCACGGCCGTTGTTCGAGGTGCTGCTCGACAACGCCGTGGAGGGCTGCGTGCGGGAGACGTTCGGCGCGCTGGTGGCGCACCATCAGGCGCTGCACGCGGAGGACCCTGAGATCCGCGAGGCCATGATGGGAATCGCCGAGGACGAGACCCGCCACGCGGGCCTGTCATGGGACATCGACACGTGGGCCGCGCCCCGGCTGTCCCTGGAGGAGCGCTCCGCCCTCCAGGAGGCCCGGCGTCAGGCGCTTGCCGTGCTGCGCGCGGAGGTGGCCGTGCCGCTGGACGCGCGCCTGAGCGCGGAGGCGGGGCTGCCTTCACCGGCGGTGGCACTGGCGCTGCTGGACTCGCTGGAACCGGAGCTCTGGGCCTGAGAAAGCCCATGTCCCACGCGGCCGGAGTCGCGTGTCCAAAGGAGGCCCACACTTCCTTCGAGGGACTCAATGAACGTGAATCGGCTGCGGACGCTCTTCTCCCACGCCCTGCGGGTCTCCCTGGCCACGCCCCTGCTGCTCACAGGATGTCAGGGAGAACCTGTCGTGGAGCCATCGCCTGAACCCGGGCCTGTCGACCTGAGCCAGCACTCGGACGTCGCCTGCGTGAACGGCTACCCCGCCATCACGGGCCTGACCGTGGCCCCGGCTCCGGACGTGCTCCAGCTGCGCACCGTCAGACGCTGGGGCCCGCCCACGCTCCCTCCCATTGTGCTCAAGACGTCCGAGGGTGAGCCCTGCGCGACCGCCTCCAATTCCCAGGCGTGCCTGGACCAGCTCGAAGCGCTGGACGTCACACGCGGCTTCCCGAGGCTTTGTGGCTACAGCTCCGAGTGCGCCGAGGGATTCCTCGTCACGACCCGCGGCGATGAGGTGACGACGTACACGACCGCGGACGCCGTCCGGGCCCTGCTCGGCAGCATCGACACGCCGGAGGAGGCCGCGCTCCTGGCCTATGCCTCGGGCTACGCCCTGTGCAGCTACCCCGCCTACGAGCGCGGCAAGGTGCGGGCGCTTCCGGACGGGACGTTCAGCGTCGTCAGCATCCAGGACTACGACTGCGAGACGAACGTGTACGAGACCCGGCACGACCTGGAAGTGACGCCGGACGGGGTGGTCACGGAGGTGGGCAAGTTCCCCCTCAAGGCGGGTACGCCCGACTGTGTCGCCGGCCGCAGGCCCGTGGGGCTCCAGGTCTCCGGGGGCGGTGATTGCGAAGACGCGAGGGGGAGCTACTTCGCGAAGGCAGCCCGCCTGGAGGCCGCCGCCATCCACGCCTTCCTGCGCTTGCGCGACGAGTTGGCCCTGCATGGCGCGGGCTCCGCGTTGCAGGACGCGGCGCTCACCAGCGCGGCGGACGAGGTGCGGCACACGGAAGTCACCCTGCGGCTGGCCTGGCGCTTCGGCGCGACGCCGGTGCGGCCCGCCGTCACGGACCTGCCGCTGCGCCCATGGGGCGAGGTGCTGCTCGACAACACCGTGGAGGGCTGCGTGAGGGAGACCTATGGCGCGCTGGTGGCGCACCACCAGGCCGTGCACGCGAGAGATCCGGAGATCCGAGAGGCCATGGCACGCATCGCCGACGACGAGACCCGGCACGCGGCCCTGTCCTGGGACATCGACGCATGGGCCCTGCCCGGCCTGTCCACGGAGGCACGGGCCGCCCTCCACGCCGCCAGGCGGCAGGCCATCAAGATCCTGCGCGAGGAGGTCGCCGTGCCGCTCGCCCCCGAGCTCATCACGGACGCCGGGCTGCCTTCGCCGGAGGTCGCGGCGGCGCTGCTCGACTCGCTGGAGCAGTCGCTCTGGGCCTGAGGCGCTACAGCACTTCCGAGCGCAGGTCGGGGAACACCTTCCCCACCTTGCCGAGCAGGTAGTCCCCATAGGTGCCCTGGAAGGCGTGCACGCTCTGGCGGTCCCACCGCTCCGCGTGGTCATCCGCGCCCGCGCCCTTCAGCGCGGGCGAGTCGATGGCGCGCACCTCCGCCGTCCAGCCCGGATCGAAGAAGAACGGCAGCGACAGCCGGTCGCGGCCCGCGCGGTTGAGCACCCGGTGCGGCGTGGAGCGGTACACGCCGCGAGTCATCCGGTCGAGCATGTCGCCGATGTTGCACACGAACGAATCCTCCAGGGGAGGCGCGTCCACCCAGCGCGTGTGGCCATCCTGGCGCGTCTTCACCTGGAGCCCGCCCGCGTCGTCCTGCTTGAGGATGGTGAGCACGCCGTAATCAGTGTGCTCGCCCACGCCCCACACGGGCAGCCCTTGCGCGTCCGCCTCCGGGCCCGGCGGGTAGTTGAAGATGCGGAACAGGACCGTCGGATCCGCCATGTACCTCCGGGCGAAGAAGTCCGCCTCCAGGTCCAGGCTGAGCGCGATGCCGGACATCAACGCGTGTCCCAGCGACGTCAGCGCCGCCATGTACTCCAGCACCGCGCCGCCCAGCTCCGCCGGCTCCCGGGGGAACAGGTTCGGTCCATGCAGCGGCGTGCCGGCGCGCACGCGAGGGTCGTCCGGCGGCAGCTCCGAACCGAAGTACAGCCCCTCCTTGCGGTCCGGCCGGCCCGACGTGAGCTCCCCGCCCACGGGGAAGAAG
>NZ_RAWL01000319.1:0-10337 GCF_003668885.1 Corallococcus sp. AB049A
GCCTCGGAGTCCGGGGCTTTGGTGAACACACTGGGCATCTCCCTGGGCGCTACGGCTTGGGCGTTGTTCCTGGGGGCTCCGCTGGCCTTCCTCCTGTTCCGCACGGACCTGCCTTTTCGTGGCGCGTTCACCGTGCTGTTCACGCTGCCCTCCGCCATCCCCGCGTTCATCTGGGGCATGGGGTGGCTGTCACTCGCGAGCCCTCGCGCGGGCTACCTGAACCGCATGCTGGGCGCGGAGGTGTTCGACCTCTACGGCGCGACGGGCATCGCGTTCGTGGAGGGACTGTCCGGACTTCCGCTGGTGCTGCTCGCGGGGGCGGCGGCCCTGCGGCGCGTGGATCCGGCTTTGGAAGAAGCGGCCCGCATCTGTGGCGCCTCTCCGATCCGCGCCGTGCTGAACACCACCGTGCCACTGGTGCTGCCTGCTTTGTTGTCGGGCTCGGTGATGGTGTTCCTCATGGCCGCTTCGTCGTTCGGCGTGCCGTACCTGCTGGGCGTGTCGGCGTCTCCGCCCACTCGGGTCCTCACCACCCGCATCTATGAATTGGTCCTGCTGGGCAGCGAGGAGGGATTGCCGCGTGCCTCGGTGCTCGCTTCGTTCCTCCTGTTGCTCACGCCCCTGGCCCTGGGCCTGACGTGGGTGCTGGGCCGGAGCGGGCGGGTTCGATTGAGCGCGGGCAAGGGCGTGTCTCCCCGTGTGCTCGCTCTGGGTTCCTGGCGGACGGCGGCGCTTGCCGGTGTGGGCCTGGTGGGCGGCGTCCTGGTCGTGCTTCCCCTGGCGGCCATCCTGCTCACGTCGCTGCAGCGCAGCTTCGGCGCGGCGCTGACCTGGGACACGCTGACCCTGTCGCACTGGTCCGGTGTGCTTTGGGATGCTCGCACGCTGCGGGCCATGGGGCGCAGCGTGTTGCTTGCGTCGGGGGCGGGCTTGCTGGTGGTGGGGCTGGGCCTTTCCGCGGCGCTGCTTCGGCGGGCCTTCCGTCGCGGCGGCGCGGGCGTGGAGGCCATGGCGGTGTGGCCCTTCGCGGTGCCCGGCACGGTGCTGGCGCTCGCGCTGCTGGTGGCGTTCTCCCGGGACTGGCGGCTGGTGGTGCTGGACCGGTTCGCGTTCGTGCTGGCCCTGGCGCATACGCCTTGGCTGATGCTCGTGGGCTACGTGGGCAAGTACCTGGCCCTGGGGGAACGCAACAGCTCCGAGGCCCTGGCCCAGGTGGATCCGTCGCTCGCGGAGGCGGCTCGCGTTGGCGGCGCCGGACCCGTGCGCGCGTTCGTGGATGCGACGCTGCCGCTGCTCCGGCCCGCGCTCACGGTGGCCTTCGTGCTCGCGTTCCTTGCCTGCGCCACGGAGATCACCCTGTCCGTGCTGCTGGTGCCCGCGGGCTCCGAGGTCCTGGGCACGCTGCTGTTCGAGTTGCAGAGCTACGCGGACCCGGCTGCCGCGGCCGTGCTCGCTTGCGCGTTCGTGGCGCTGGTGGTCGTGGGACAGGCCGTGCTGGCGTGGGCTCGGCGTCGAGTGCCGGAGGTGCGGTGATGGCGGCCATCGTCCTGGAGGACCTGGTCAAGGCTTACGGCGGGACGCCCGTGGTGCGCGGCCTCAGCCTGCAGGTGGGGCAGGGCGAGCTGGTGTCCCTGCTGGGGCCCTCCGGATGCGGGAAGACCACGACGCTGCGGATGCTCGCGGGGCTGGAGCACCCGGACGCGGGCGTCATCCGGCTGGGAGACGAGGTCGTCGCCGGACCCGGCGTGCGCGTGCCTCCCGAGAAGCGCGGCCTGGGCATGGTGTTCCAGAGCTACGCCATCTGGCCGCATCGCAGCGTCGAGGCGAACGTCGCCTATCCCCTGGTGCTCCGGAAGGTGCCCGGACACGAGGTGGCCTCCCGCGTGCGCGAAGCCCTGCGCTGGGTGCGCCTGGAGCCATTCGCGACCCGGATGCCTCACGAGCTGTCCGGTGGACAGCTGCAGCGCGTGGCGCTCGCCCGGGCGCTGGTGGCGGGGCCCCGTGTGCTGCTCCTGGACGAACCCCTGTCGAACCTGGACGCGGCCCTGCGCGAGGAGCTGCGCGCGGAGATCGCCGCGCTGCGGGCCCGGCTGGGCACGACGCTGGTGTTCGTCACGCATGATCAGGGCGAAGCGCTCGCCCTGTCGGACCGCATCGCCGTGATGAACCGGGGCGTCATTGAACAGGTGGACACGCCCGAGCGCCTGTACCGGGAACCGGCGACGCCGTTCGTCGCGGGCTTCGTCGGCGGCGCGAACGTGCTGCGCGGGGAGACTCGCGCGGGCGCCTTCCACTGCGCGGGGACGGCCACCGTGTTCGACCTGCCCCTGGCCGCGAAGCCTGGACCGGGGACGCTGGTGGTGCGTCCGGAGGACCTGGAGCTGGGGGAGACCGGGACGCCACTGGTGCTGTCCGCTCGCCTGTTCCTCGGGCACTCGGCGGAGTACCGCTTCCCGGTGGGGGATGCGTTCCTGCGCGTCATCGGGCCCGCGCTGGAAGGCGTGCGCGCGGGCCAGACGCTCCGCGTCCGCGTGCGCAAGGCCACCGTGTTCGACGCGGGCGCTTGAGGCTTCAGTACAGCGTCGCCTTCACCCGGCCGGGCAGCTCGCGGTCGTACTCGCCGGCGTTGAAGTCCTCCGGGCTCAGCGCTTCGAGGATGGAGCCAGGGCTTGGGAATTCCGCGCGGGGGATCTGCCGGGCCGGGTCCCAGAGCCCGGAGCGGACCAGCGCGCGGCTGCACTGGAAGTAGACCGTCTCCACGCTGATGCGCAGCACGGAGCGCGGCGCCTTCCCATCGAAGGTGAAGCGCTCGAGCGTGGACGGCTCGATGACGATGCTCGCCCGGCCGTTGACCCGCAGGGTCTCGTTCACGCCCGGGACGAAGAACAGCAGCGCGACGCGCGGATCCGCCAGGATGTTCCGCAGCGAGTCCATCCGGTTGTTGCCCCGGCGGTCGGGCAAGAGCAGCGTGTGCGCGTCCTCGATGACCACGAACCCGGCGGGGTCTCCGCGCGGCGAGGCATCCAGCCCCGCAGGGCCGGACGTGGCGAGGACCATGAACGGTGAACGTTCAATGAAGGGCCGGTACGCCGGGTGGAGGTGGTCCACCTCCTTCAGCACGGACGACTTCCCGGGGACCCCGTACAGGCGTTCGAGCGTCTCCACGTCGGTCACGATCTTCATCAGGTGCGCCTCCTGAAGGCCTTTTTTAGGCCTTTGAAATGCCCATGTCACACGGGGCACCGGCTGCCTCGTCCTGGGGATGGAAGGGCACTTCGCCCCCCAGAACGAGGACCTGCACATGAAGCCCCGGATGAATCCCTTCGCGGTCGCGCCGGACGCCCTCAGTCTCATGGTGGACTTCAGCAAGAAGGTGGAGGCCCTGGGACTGGAGCCGAGCCTCTGCGAGCTCGTCAAGATCCGCGCTTCTCAGGTCAATGGCTGCGCCTTCTGCATCCACCTGCACACCCGCGACGCCCGCGCCCAGGGGATGACCGAGGAGCGCATCTACCTGCTGGACGGCTGGCGTGAGTCGCCGCTGTACACCGACCGTGAGCGCGCGGCCCTGGGCTGGACCGAGGCCCTGACGCGCGTCTCCCAGACGCACGCTCCCGACGAGGACTACGCCGCGCTCAAGCCGCACTTCACCGAGGAGGAGATCGCGAAGCTGACCCTGGTGATCAACTGCATCAACATCGCGAACCGGATCATCCTCGGCTTCCGGGTCGTGCACCCGGTGACCCCTCGCGCTGAAGCCGCCTGACCCCCGAACCCCATTTCCAGACGAGGACCCCACCATGAAGACCCGACTGAATGCTTTCGCCGCCGCTCCCGAAGCCGTCAACCTGATGCTCGAGTTCAGCAAGAAGGTGGAGGCCCTGGGGCTGGAGCCCAGCCTCCGCGAGCTGATCAAGATCCGCGCGTCCCAGATCAACGGCTGCGCCTTCTGCATCCACATGCACACCCGCGACGCCCGTGCCCAGGGGATGACCGAGGAGCGCATCTACCTGCTGGACGGCTGGCGCGAGTCGCCGCTGTACACCGACCGTGAGCGCGCGGCCCTGGGCTGGACCGAGGCCCTGACGCTGGTCTCCGAGACGCACGCCCCGGATGAGGACTACGCTGCGCTCAAGCCGCACTTCACCGAAGAGGAGATCGTGAAGCTGACCCTCATGATTGGTGTCATCAACTCCTGGAACCGGTTCGCCATCGGCTTCCGGTCCATCCATCCGGTGACCGCTCGCAGTGAAGCCGCCTGATCCGAACCCCGCGGACGTCTTCGACCCGCTCCGCCCCCGGCTGCTCCGCATCGCGTACCGGATGCTGGGCATCGTCGCGGAGGCGGAGGACGTGGTGCAGGAGGCGTATCTCCGTTGGCACCAGACGGACCGCGACGCCGTGCGGGACGCAGAGGCCGTGCTCGTCCGCACCGTGACGCGCCTGTGTCTGGACGTCCTGAAGTCCGCCCGCGTACGCCGGGAGGAGTACGTGGGCACCTGGCTGCCAGAGCCCATCATCGAGACAGTGGAGGGTGACGACTTGACGCTGACCCTGATGATGGCCCTGGAGCGCCTGTCCCCGCTGGAGCGCGCCGCGTTCCTCCTGCACGACGTGTTCGGCATGGACTTCGAGCAGGTGGCGAAGGCCATCGACCGTGACCCCGCCGCGTGCCGCCAGCTGGCCAGCCGGGCGCGGGCCCACGTGCAGGAGGCCCGGCCCCGCTTCCCCGTGACGGAGGCGAAGGGCCACGAGCTGGCCTCGGCGTTCCATGCCGCGTCGCGGAGCGGCGACACGCACGCGCTCCAGGCATTGCTGGCCCAGGACGTCATCCTGTACGCCGACGGCGGCGGCAAGGTGAAGGCGGTCCTCAATCCCATCTACGGCCGGGAGAAGCTGCTGCGCTTCTTCGAAGGGGTGTCGCGCATTCCGGCCGTGGGTTCGGCGCAGCTCGTGTACGAGGGCACCATCGACGGCCTGCCCGCGTACGTCACGATGGATGCGGATGGAATGCTGCAGACCACGGCGTTCGCCATCGAGGACGGCCGCATCGTCGCCCTCTACGTCACGCGCAACCCCGACAAGCTGAAGGGCATCCGGCGGGCGGTGGTGGGGGAGACGTCGTAGCCGGGCTTCAGCGCGCGGCGAAGGACTCGCGCGCGAAGTCGACGAAGCGGAGCAGGGCCGGGGTGCTTCCGGCCTTGCGCCACGCGATGACGGTGTTCGTCACCGGCGCGTCCTCCGGCAGGTCGATGAAGGCCACGCCGGAGTGGTGCTCCGTGTCGGGCGTGTGCGGCATGGGCGCGATGCCGAAGCCCGCGGAGACGAACCAGATCTTCGTCGCCACGTTCTGCGCGTACTGGCGCACGGCGGGCTCCACCCCCGCGTCGCGGAGCCGGTCGAAGAACCCCGCGTAGTAATCCGGTGGCGCGACGCCGGGCTCCACCAGGACGAGCGGTTCATCCCGCAGGTCCTTCCACGCCACGGCCTTGCGCTTCGCGAACGGATGCCGGGCCGGCACGGCCAGCCGGAAGGGCTCGCGGCGGATGAGGTGCGAGACGACGTCCGGCGGCATGCGCTCCCGGGGCCGCAGGATGCCCACGTCCAGCGTGCCCCGCTCCAGGGCCTCCAGCTGCCACGAGGACGGATGGTTGCTCAGCTCGATGTGGACGCCCGGCACCTTCTTCTGGAAGGCCCGGAGCATCGCCGCGAACCGGGGCGTCGCGAACGACGAGATGAGCCCCAGCACCAGCACGTCCTGTTCCCCCCGCGCCTGCCTCGCCGCGTGCTCCTGGAACCGCCGGGCCCGCTCCAGGAGTTGATGCGCCTCCGGCAGCAGTTCGCGCCCCAGCCGGGTGAGGCGCACCGCGCGGCCCTCGCGTTCGAAGAGCGCTCCGCCCAGCTCGGTCTCGAACTTGCGGATCTGCTGGCTGAGCGGCGGCTGGGCGATGTGCAGCCGCTTCGCGGCGCGCGTGAAGCTGAGCTCCTCCGCGACCGCGACGAAGTACCGCAGGTGGCGCAGCTCCATGGTCCATACGCTCCAGGTCTGGACTCCAGACCCAGGATATATTGGAAGTATGGGTGGGGGAGCGCTAGGCATCCCGCATGGAGACCTCCTCCGCCGCGCTCCCCGCCACCGTGCCCCAGGCCGCGCCCATGGACCGCCGGCTCTTGTGGACGATGACGACGGCGACCGTGCTCGCGGTGGGCAACGTCTATTACAGCCAGCCGCTGCTGGGCGTCATCGCACAGACCTTCGGGCTGTCCGCCTCCGCCGTGGGCTCCGTGCCCATGTCTTCGCAGCTGGGGTACGTGGCGGGACTGGTGCTCCTCACGCCGCTGGGCGACGTGCTGGAGAAGCGCGGCCTACTGGTGACGATGCTGGGGCTCGCGGCGGTGGCGCTCTTCGCGGCGGGCCTGGCGCCGACGTTCCCCTTGTTCCTGACGGCCTGTGTCGCCATTGGCCTGACCTCCGTGCTGGTGCAGATCCTCATCCCGTTCGTCGCGGCGCTCAGCTCGCCCGAGGAGCGCGGGAGGAACCTGGGCGTCGTGCTCAGCGCCGCGCTGGTGGGCGTGCTCGTGTCGCGCGCGCTCAGCGGCTTCGTGGCCACGCACCTGGGTTGGCGCGGGATGTACTTCGCGGCCGGCGCGACCATGGTGGGGCTGGCGATGACGCTGCGGCTGGGGCTGCCTCGCTATGAATCCTCCACGCGGATGACGTATCCGCGCCTCTTGCAGTCGCTGTGGGTGCTGCTGCGGGACGTGCCGGGGCTCCGGGCCATCGCGCTCACGGGCGCCCTGATGTACGCCGCGCTCTCCGCGTTCTGGGCATCGCTGGCGTTCTTCCTCGGCAGTGACGCGTACCACCAGGGGCCGGGGACGGCGGGCATGTTCGGGCTCATCGGGACGGTGGGGGCGCTGGCCGCGAACGTCACGGGGCGGCACGCGCAGCGCATTGGCGCGCGGAGGATCGTCCGGGCGTGCATCGTCACCATGCTGGCGGCGTTCGGTGTGTTCGCTCTCTTCGGCACGGTGTGGGCCGGGCTCATCGCGGGCGTGGTGTTGCTGGACCTGGGCGCGCAGGCCGCCACGGTGTCCAACCAGACGGAGCTGTACCGCCTGCATCCCACGGCGCAGACGCGCCTCAACACGCTCTACAAGATGTTCTACTTCGTAGGCGGGGCCTGCGGTTCCGCGCTGTCCGCCATCGCGTGGGACCACGCGGGCTGGCGGGGCGTGTGCGCGGTGGGCGGTGGGTTCCTGGTCATCGCGCTCGTGTGGGAGCAGCTCCAGGCGCGGCGGGCCGCGGCGGCTCCTGCCGTCACTTGACGAAGGCCTGGAGTCCCACTGAGCCATGCGGGGTAGGGTGCGGCGCATGTCGCCGCACCCCCGCCGCTTCCTCGCTGAGCCGTTGATCCTCGTGATGCGCCACCTGGAGGCGCTGTTGCCGTCCGGTCCGGTGTCCATCGAAGTCCCGGATCCGGATCTGGGGCACGGGCGCTATCCCGGCGAGCGCGTGGAGGGCGGTTTGGTGCACCGGCCGCTGCGGAGCTGGTGCGACCTGGCGGAGGGGCTGTCCTGCCGCCTGCGCACGCCGCGCGTCGTGGATGCGACGCACGTGCGGCTCACGTTCGAGCCGCTGGGTTCGGAGGCGTCGTGGCACGCGGGCGGTGGAGCGCGCACGGAGGCGCCGCAGGAGCGCTACGGCGCCTCGTCCGACTTCGCGCGCGTCCGGAAGTTCGAGGACGCGGGCTTCCTGGTGCCATGGCTGGAGGCGGTGGGACGGCTGTCGCTGCCCGCGGGCGCGAGGCTCCTGGACCTGGGCGTCAACCGGGGCGATGAGCTGGCCGCGTTCGCGGAGGTGGAGGGCATCCGCTTCGTCGGCGTGGACCACAGCGCGAGCGCGTTGGCGGAGGCACGCGCGGCGTTTCCGGATCCGCGTCATGCGTTCGTGCAGGCGGATTTGAACGCGCTGCCGAAGGAGCTGGGCCGCTTCGACGCGGTGGTGTCGGTGGGCACGCTTCAGAGTCCGGGCGTGGATGATCGGGCGCTCCTGCGCCAGCTGGTGCAGGAGCACCTGGAGCCCAGGGCCGCGCTGCTCCTGGGCTTCCCCAACTCACGCTTCCGCGACGGAGAGGTCGTGTACGGCGCGCGCGTGCGCAACCTGAGCGAGCCGGACCTGTCGCTCCTGGTGAAGGACCTGTCGTTCTATCGCCGCTACCTGCACCAGCACGGCTTCCGCACGTTCCTGGGCGGCAAGTACGACCTGCTGCTCACCGCCGTTCGCGCTCCAGATTGAGTCTACTTCGCCACCTTGGCGCGCAGCTTCTCCAGCGTCTGCGCGAGGCGGCGGGCTCGCGTCTCTTCCTTCTTCGCCTCGGTGAGCGCCTTCACGAACTCCTTGCGGTGCGTGAAGGCGAGCTTCGCGAAGACGTCCGCCAGCGCGGGCTCCGCGTCCAGCGCTCGCTGGAGGTCCTCCGGCACTTCAATCTCCCGAGGTGCCGTGTCCCGCTCCAGCGTGATGCTCAGCATCGCGCCGTCCTCGATGCCCGCGGCCTCGCGCACCTCCTTGGTGAAGCCCAGGTAGGTGAGGCCGCCGTACACCATCAACCGGCTCCGGAAGGGCTGACCGTTGACGGTGCCCACCACGGGGGGCCGTGCCTCGCCGTATTCCTCGCGGCTGTCGAACGGACAGCGCACGAACCGGCCTCCCACGTCATTGGCGACCTCGAGCTTCGCCTTGAACTTGCGCGCGGCCATGAGCGTGTCCCCGGTCTACGGCTTGACGAACTTGAGCGCGAACCGGTCGCTCGTGCCCCGGCGCTCGCCCGCGGCTCCCGGGCTGGAGTTCCAGTCGCGCGTGTCCTCCGGGTTGCGCCAGGTGTTGCTCTCCTCCTGGAGCTTGAAGCCCGCGGCCTGCACCTCGTCACGCACCAGCTGCTCGTCGATGCGGTGCAGCGTCTGGCCCTCGGTGATGCCCGTGCCCGGCTTCGCGCTGGAGTCGAGGATGACGTACACGCCGCCCGGCTTGAGCGCCTGGAACACGGCGGCGTTCATCTTCGCCCGGTCCACGCCCAGCCATCCCGCGTCGTGGTAGATGATGTGGCTGACCACCGCGTCCAGCGTGCCGTTCAGCTCGGGCGGGAAGGGCGCGTCCAGCTCGCGGTCCAGGCGCTCCACGTTCTGGTTCACCGGCCGCGCCAGCCGCTCCTGCCACGGCTTCTCCGCGAACCTCTCCAGGACGATCTTGGGGTTCTCTCCGTACACCTTGCCCGTGGGGCCCACCGCGCGCGACAGCAGCTCCGTGGTGTAGCCGCCGCCCGCCATCAGCTCCCCGACGTGCATGCCGGGCTTCACGCCCACGAAGTCCAGCAGGGCCGCGGGATGACGGCCCGCGTCCAGCTTGCGGTCCGCCTCCGGGCGGTCCGGCGCGTCCACCAGCGCCTGCGACGACACGGCCGCCGGCTGCGCCTGGGTGGAGGACGCCGGAGTCGTGGGCGTCGAGTGGGAACAGCCCGCGAGGGCCAGGAACGATGCCGCCATCAGTGCGTTGCGCATGGGCGATCCATATCGCCCGCGCCCAGGCCTGCCTTCCGAAAAAGGCGGACGCCCGGAGGGTGTCCAGGCGCCCGCCTGCGCTCAGAGGACGGCGTGCATCACGGTCCGGTCACCTTGATGTTGTCGATGGCCACGCCGCAGACCTTCATGGATGTGATTCCCGGTGGGCGTGCGAATGACTTCACGAACGATGCGGGGGCTGGCTTTCAGGCAACCTCGTGAGCGGCCCGGGCCCAGCGCACGCCTTCCAACCCCAGGCTCCGCACCTCGGCCTCCATGAGCGCGCCGTACTGTTCATCGACCCACTGTCGGAAGTAGGTGTCCGGCGCCGCGAGCACCAGGCGCCCGTCCTCGACTCCCACCGCGCGGGCCTTGCCCAGCCACGACAACGCGTACCGCTTGCCCTGGGCGCGCAGGCCCTCAAGACAGTCACTCCAGACGCGAGCCGCTTCCGTGGACGGGGCTTCGTCCGTGACGGGTCCACCGGACAGGTCTGCGCCTTCCTCCGCGCCGTCCTCCAGGGGCGGGACGTAGCGCGTCCACACGCGGGGCGAGCAGAACGCGAGCACGGTGCCCGCGGGCTGCCGGGTCCGGCCCCAGTCGGACTGGAGGTAACCCTGGCAGGCCGCCTGGAGCCGGGCCTCATCGCCGTCCACGCCGCGCAGCGCCTGGGCGTACCAGTCCGCCCAGCCGGCGGGTGGCTTCTCCCGGGGAACCCCCCGGAAGGCCCTGGCCCGGGCGTCCTGGAAGGCGTCGAAGAACGCCGCCGCACGGGCGGCCAG
>NZ_RAWL01000031.1:0-36164 GCF_003668885.1 Corallococcus sp. AB049A
CTGGTGGGCTCACCGCTGTCGCTGTCCTCGCTGGAGGCCCGGGACCGCTTCCATGGCGCTCGGATTGGCGTCACCCACGGAGAGCCGTACATCCTGCGCGAAGTGCTGGGGCTGGCGGATCCGCTGGACCACTTCCGCAGGAATAGCTTCGCCCGGCCCCTGTTCTTCCCCTCACGCACATGAACGCCCCGCTCAACGTGGCCATCACCTGCTTTCCGACCTTCGGTGGCAGCGGCATGGTCGCCACGGAGATTGGCCTCGCGATGGCGGACCGGGGCCACCGCGTCCACTTCATCGCCCGGGACCTGCCGGTCCGGCTCCATGGCACGAACCGGAAGGTCGTCTTCCATGAGGTGACGGAGAGCGACTATCCGGCGCTCCAGCAGTCCAGCACCTATCCCATCGCGCTGGCCTCCAAGATGATTGAGGTCGCCAGCTACGAGCGCCTGGACATCCTGCACGTCCACTACGCGGTGCCGCACGCCACCGCGGCGTGGATGGCGCGCGAGGTGCTGGGCCCCCGGGCGCCGCGCGTCGTCACCACGCTGCACGGGACGGACACCACGCTGGTGGGAATCGACCCCAGCTACCTGCCGATCACGCGCTTCTCCATCCTGCGCAGCGACGCGGTGACGGTGCCGTCGGCCTACCTGCGCCGCGCGACGTGGCAGGGCTTCGACATCCCCGAGAGCGTCCCCATCGACGTCATCGCCAACTTCGCGGACACCGCGCGCTATGCCCCGGTGCGTGACCGCGCCTGCCTGCGCGCGCTCTTCCCGGACCTGGAAGACTCCGAGCCGGTGCTCATCCACGTCTCCAACTTCCGGCCGGTGAAGCGCATCTCCGACGTGGTCGCCATCTTCACGGAGGTCCACCGCCGCCGTCCCTGCCGGCTGGTGATGGTGGGAGACGGTCCGGAGCGCTCGCCCGCGGAGCGGATGCTGCGGGAGCAGGGCCTGGAGGGCCGCGTCGCGTTCCTCGGCAAGCAGGACCGCTTCGAGGAGCTGGTCGCCGCCTCCGACGTCTTCCTGCTGCCCAGCGAGCAGGAGAGCTTCGGGCTGGCCGCGCTGGAGGCGCTGAGCTGCGGCATCCCCGTGGTGGCCAGTGACCTGGGCGGAATCCCGGAGCTCGTCACGCACGGCGAGACGGGCTTCCTGGCGCCGCTGGGGGACGTCCCCGCCATGGTCCGGCACGTGCTCACGCTGGTCGAGGACCCGGAGCGCTGGCGGGGCTTCTCACGGCGCGCGCGGGCGCGGGTCCTGGAGCACTTCCAGATGGAGCCCGCCATCGACCGCTACGAGGCGCTCTACCGCCGGCTCCTGACGGGGCCCCTCCATCGCTGAAGGAGCCCCGGGAACCCAAGCGGGCTACTTCTTGTTCTTCCACTCCGCCAGGGCCTTGGAGACCTGGTCCTTGTAGAAGAAGTTCTTGTCCTTCTGCCCCAGGTCCCACGCGGTCTGCGCGGCCTTGCGGGCCTCGGCGTACTTGCCCATCTGCGACAGGACGCTCGCGCGGGTCCAGTGGGCGTACCACGTGGGGTTGGCGGCCACGGCCGCGTCAGCGTGCTTCAGCGCGGCGGCGTAGTCCTTGGCGGTGGTCGCCAGGTAGGAGGCCGCGCTCGTGTGCATGCTGGCCGCGTCCTTGTCCGCCTGCTCGATGTTGGCCTTCGCGAAGGCGGCGGTGTCCACCGTGATGGGCACGGAGACGCGCAGCTTCTCCCACTCCAGGTCCAGCCGCGTGCTGGTGTCCGTGGTGTCGGTGAAGAGGTACGTCAGGCGCTCGCGCGCCGGAATCTCCGTGGTGGTGGCGTTCACCGAGGCCACGTCCTTGGAGGCGTCATAGGGCGCGCCGCCCCGCCACAGGCCCAGGTCCGTGTTCAGCATCACCTTCCAGCCCTTCTGCGAGGGCAGGCTGACGATGGCGTAGGAGCCGGCCGGGACGGCCTTGTCGCCGAAGGTGACCGGGTGGCTGAAGGTGATCTTCGTCGCCGAGTTGGCGCCGCTGCGCCAGGGCTTGTCATTGGGGACCAGCTCCCCCCAGACCTTCCGGCCCTTCACGCCGGGGCTGGAATATTCGACGGAGATTTCAGACACACCCACCGCCTGCGACACCTTCGCCGCGGGGCTGGGGGCAGGCAGTTGGAGCTGGGCCAGCGCGGGCGTCGCCGCCAGGGTCATGAGCGCGGAGGCCATCCAGCCAAAGAGCGGGTTCTTCATGGTCTTCACTTCATCCTTTCCGACCCGCGAAGGGTCGCGGAGCGGGCGCAGTCGTAACGCGTCCTTCCCAGTGGACGCAAAGAACGCGATGGTCCCCTTCCCCCTTTTCCCCTGGAGTGAGTCGCATGCGCATCCTGTCCATGTCCCTCATTGCCGCCGCCCTCCTGGTCGGTTGCCAGGACGATCCAGCCCCCACGCCAGCGGACTCGGGCGTTCCCCAACAGGACTCGGGTGTCGCACTGCAGGATTCGGGCGTCCCTGAAGACGACGCGGGCACGGACGCGGGCACTCCGGAAGATCCGCTCCCCAGCGGGCCCCCGGTTCCGCAGGGCCCGCCCAACGTGCCCGAGTTCCAGCCGGCCTTCCCCGGCCAGACGCGCGTCCCCGCCATCCAGACGAAGACGGCCCTCCAGGTGACGGAGATTGCCTCGGGCTTCCGCAACCCCTGGGCCATCGCCTTCCTGCCGGATCAGCGCATGCTGGTGACGGAGAAGGCCACCGGCTCGCTCTACATCGTCACGCAGCAGGGCGCGAAGTCCCCCGCCATCAAGGGCCTGCCCGCCGTGGACGCACGCGGTCAGGGCGGCCTGCTCGACGTGGAGGTGGGCCCGGACTACGCCCAGAGCGGGCTCATCTACTGGACCTACTCCGAGCCCCGTCAGGGCGGCAACGGGCTGGCGGTGGCGCGCGCGCGGCTCGTGGACGGAGCGCAGCCCGCCGTGGAGGGCGTCCAGGTCATCTTCCGCATGATGCCCACGCTCGAGTCGACGCTGCACTCCGGCGGACGGATGGTGTTCACCCCGGACGGCAAGCTGTTCGTCACGCTCGGGGAGCGCTCCATCCTGGAGGGCCGCGTCCAGGCCCAGGACGTGAAGAGCCACTTCGGCAAGATCGTCCGCATCAACCCCGACGGCAGCGTGCCCCAGGACAACCCGTACCTGGGCAACCCGCAGGCGAAGCCGGAGATCTGGTCCATCGGTCACCGCAACGTCCTGGCCGCGGCGCTCGACAGCCAGAACCGGCTGTGGACGGTGGAGATGGGACCGCAGGGCGGTGACGAGGTGAACCGCCCCGAGGCCGGCAAGGACTACGGCTGGCCCACCATCGGGTACGGCGAGGAGTACTCCGGCGCGCCCATCCACCAGAGCACCCAGGCGCCGGGCATGGAGCAGCCCGTGTACTACTGGGATCCGGTGATTGCCCCCTCGGGCATGACCATCTACTCCGGGACCTTGTTCCCCGAGTGGAAGGACGACATGTTCGTCGGCGCGCTGGCCGGCCAGGCGCTGGTGCGGCTCATGGTGCGCAACGACCGCGTGGTGGGCGAGGAGCACCTCCTCAAGAACCTGAACGCGCGCATCCGCGAGGTGGTGCAGGGCCCCGAGGGCGCCCTCTACCTGCTCACCGACGCCACCAACGGCAAGCTGCTCAAGGTCACGCCGAAGTGAAGCCGTCGTAGGGCACCGCGAGGCAGGGACACCACCGCCGGCCCCGGCCCCCGCCGGAACTGGAGACGGCTCCATGAGCGAGTATCAGTGCTACGAGTTCATCGTGCTCGATCGCCCGCTGAGTCCCAAGCAGATGGCCGAGCTTCGCGCCATCTCGACACGCGCGGAGATCTCCCCCTCGCGGTTCTGGAACGAGTACCACTGGGGCGACCTGAAGGCCGATCCCGCGAAGCTCATGGAGCGCTACTTCGATGCGCACCTGTACTTCGCGAACTGGGGCACGCACCGGCTCATGCTGCGCATCCCGAAGGCGCGCGTCGCGTTGAAGCAGCTCAAGCCGTACTTCGACCGCGGGGACGCCGCGCGCCTCATCAGCACGGGTGAGCACGTCCTGCTCGACCTGAGCAGTGGCATCGAGGAGTTCGAGGACGACGAGCAGAGCCCGGGCTCGCTCGCCGCGCTGTCCCCGCTCCGGTCCGAGCTGATGCGCGGCGACCTGCGTCCAGCGTATCTGGCCTGGCTGCTCGGGGTCTCCGCGGGCGAGCGCGATGACGACGCCGAAGAGCCGCCAGTGCCCTCGGGGCTCGGCGACCTGAGCGCGGCGCAGGAGGCGATGGTCGAGTTCCTGCGCATCGACCCCGACCTCGTCGCGGCGGCCGCGACCGGGAGCGCCCACATGACGGCGGACGGCACGCAGCTTCACCAATGGCTCGCGGCGCTCCCCGTCAAGCAGAAGGACGCGTGGCTGAAGCGCGCGGTGGAAGAGCCGGAGCTGGCCCTCGGTGGCGAGCTGCTTCGGGTCTTCCGGACGACGATGAAGGACGAGCGTTCCGGCCCACGGCGCACCGCCGGCGAGCTGAGGGCGCTTGCCGGGACGCAGCGAGCTGCCCGGATGAAGGCCGAGGCCGCGCGCGCGAAGAAGGCCCGGGCCGCCTCGGAGGCGGCGCGCGCGCGGCACTTGAAGAAGCTCGCTCACGATATCGAGGGCGCCTGGGCCGAGCTCGAGAGGCTCGTGGAGGCCAGCGACTACGACGGGGCCGTGAGGCTCGCCATCGACCTGCGCGACCTCGCGTTCCGAGATGCCAAGGGCATGGCCTTCGCCCGCCGCTTCGAGACCCTCCGCAAGCGTCAGATGCGCCGCCGCGGGTTCTTTGACCGGTGGAAGCGCGCGAACCCGAACGGGGCAGCGAACGGGTGGATGCGATGACCGCGAGGGCCGCCAGGCAAGCAAAGACCCAGGAGGGCCAGGCACCCGCGCCCGCGAGGGACGCGCAGAGAGCCGAGGTGCAGACGGCGTTCCCGTCGCCTCTGGCGGCGGTGCGAGGTTGACGATGGTCGGCGGATTGGAGGCAGCCTCCCGGCTCCGAGGAGACCGTCTCACGAACACTTGGAAGTCATTCCCGCGACACGCCTCGTGGCGTCCGCCCACCCTGCGCGAGCAGGTCCTTCGGGCCCGGGGGGGGCCGCTGTCAGAGGCTCACCGCATCAAGGCTGAATGGATTTGACGAAGTCAATGAAGGCACGCAGCGGCGTCGGCAGGTGGTGTCTGCCGGGGTAATAGAGGAACGGCCCGGGGAAGCTCGGCCACCAGGGTTCGAGCAGGGGTTCGAGCTCGCCCCGGGCGATGTAGGGACGCAGCCAATCCTCGAAGTCGTAGATGATTCCGGTGCCCGCCACGGCCGCCTCCACCGCGAGGTCCGTCGTCGTGCCAAGCCCGACAATCAGCGGACCCTTCGGATCGACCTTGAGCGTCTTCCCATTGCGCTCGAACTCCCACGCATGCAGCGGGCCGCTCGTGAACCGCCCTGCCAGGCAATCATGGTCCAGCAGCTCGCGCGGATGTCTGGGCCGCCCACGGCGCGCGAGGTAGGCGGGGGAAGCGGCTGTCGCGAAGCGCTGGACGCGAGGACCGATGGGGACCGCCACCATGTCCTGCGCGAGCCGCTCTTCGTAGCGGATGCCCGCGTCATAGCCCTCCGCCACCACGTCGACGAGGCGCTCCTCGGCGATCACCTCCAGGCGGATATCCGGGTACTTCGCGAGGAACGGCGGCACGATGCGCGGCAGCACGAGCCGCGCCGCGGCGATGGGGACGGTGAGCCGCAGGCGTCCCGCGGGGCGGTCGCGGAAGTCGTTGACCACGTCCAACGCCGAGCGCACCTCGCTGAGCGCGGGCGTCAGCCGCTCGAGCAGCCGGGCCCCTGCGTCCGTCAGCGTCACGCTGCGCGTGGTGCGATGGAGCAGCCGGACGCCGAGCCGGGCCTCCAGCCGGCGGACCGCGTCGCCCATGCGTGAGGCGCTGCTGCCCGTCGTGCGAGCAGCGCCGCGGAATCCGCCCTCGCGGGCGACCGTCATGAATGCCGTCAAATCCGTGAGCTCATCCATCGCTGTGCGGATTTTCGCACGGCCTGTGCACATTGCCACCGATAGTCGCGCAGTGACTCCTTTCGTAGATGAGGGGTGCACCTCCCTTCACCCAGGAGCTTCACCGTGCCCCACCCTTCCATCTCAGGCAGCTACCGCATTGGCACGCACACCGTTCGCCGCGTGGGTTACGGCGCGATGCAGCTCGCGGGCCCCGGCGTCTTCGGTCCGCCCAAGGACCACCAGGCGGCGCTCGCGGTGCTGCGAGCGGCCATCGAACAGGGCGTCGACCACATCGACACCAGTGACATCTACGGCCCCCACGTGACGAACCAGCTCATCCGTGAGGCGCTGCATCCGTATCGCGACGGACTGGTCATCGCCACGAAGGTCGGCGCGGTGCGCGGCCCCAACGGCTCCTGGGAGCCTGCGTTCTCCCCGGCGGACCTGGAGCGCTCGGTCCACGACAACCTGCGCAACCTCGGGCTCGACGTGCTCGACGTCGTGAACTTCCGCGCGATGTTCAGCGCCGAGGGCCCGGTGGAAGGCTCCATCGAGGCGCCGCTCACCGCGCTCGCGGAGCTTCAGCGGAGGGGTCTCATCCGCCACATCGGGTTGAGCAACGTCACGCCGGCGCAGGTCGCCGAGGGCCGCAAGGTCGCCGAGATCGTCTGCGTGCAGAACCACTACAACCTGACGCACCGGCGGGATGACGCCCTCATCGACCAGCTGGCCGCCACGGGTACGGCCTACGTGCCGTTCTTCCCCCTGGGCGGGTTCACGCCGCTCCAGTCGAGCACGCTGAACGACGTGGCCACCCGGCTGGGCGCGACCCCGATGCAGGTCGCGCTTGCCTGGCTCCTGCACCGGTCCCCCAACGTGTTGCTCATCCCGGGGACGTCGTCGGTCAAACACCTCAGGAAGAACCTTGCCAGTGCCGCACTGACACTGAGCGCCGAGGACATGGACACTTTGAACCGTCTTGCCGAACGGGCCTGACAGGCCTGGGGGGAAGCATGGACAAGCACCGGCTGGAAGCGTTCAGCGACGGCGTCATCGCCATCATCATCACCATCATGGTGCTGGAGCTGAAGGCACCGCACGGCAGCGAGCTGTCCGACCTGCGGCCGCTGGTCCCCATCTTCCTCAGCTATGTGCTCAGCTTCGTCTACATCGGCATCTACTGGAACAACCACCATCACCTCTTGCACACCATCAGCCATGTCACCGGCAGCGTGCTGTGGGCGAACCTGTACTTGTTGTTCTGGCTGTCGTTGATTCCCTTCGCCACCGGCTGGATGGGCGAAAACCATTTCTCATCCGTGCCGCTGGCGCTCTATGGCTTCGTGCTCCTGATGTGCGCCTTCGCCTGGAAACTGCTGCAAGCCCGTTTGGTGGTGATGCAAGGCCGGGAGTCGGCACTGGCCCATGCGGTCGGGCGCGATCTCAAGGGCCGGATTTCACCCGCCTTCTACGTGGCCGGAATCCTCAGCGCCTTTCTCAACGGGTATCTGTCCGAAGCCATCTATGTGCTGGCCGCGTTGATGTGGCTGGTGCCGGACCGTCGCTTCGAGAAAGCCACGCACGCCAGCTAGGGCACGTCCCCGACGAGTCACCCCCTGGGCGAGGCCCAGGCAAGACGGCGGGTGGCTGGTGCCTCGTCGTGACGGAGCCCATAGTCGCCAGACATGGCACGCATCTTCATCACGGGGTCTGCGGACGGCTTGGGCAAGGCCGCCGCCCGGACGCTTCTCGCCGACGGTCACGAGGTGATTCTCCATGTGCGCAGCGAGCAGCGGCTCGCGGGTGTGCAGGACCTGGTGACGCAAGGCGCGGCGGCCCTGGTCGCGGACCTGGCGGCGCTGGAGCAGACCCGTGACCTCGCCAGGCAGGTCAACGCGCTGGGGCGCATGGACGCCGTGATCCACAACGCAGGTGTGTACTCCGACCCGTCCGTCCTGTCCGTGAACGTCGTGGCGCCCTACGTGCTCACCGCGCTCATCCAGCGGCCCCAGCGCCTCGTCTACCTGAGCAGCGGGATGCACCAGGGCGGGCGGCCGAACCTCGAAGGCATGGATTGGAGCGGAAGCCGCGTCACGGGGAGCTACTCGGACAGCAAGCTCTTCGTCACCACCCTGGCCGCGGCCATCGCCCGGCGCTGGCCGGACGTCTTCAGCAACGCGGTCGACCCGGGCTGGGTCCCCACGAAGATGGGCGGCCCCGACGCGCCAGATGACCTGCGGCTCGGCCACCTCACGCAGGAGTGGCTGGCGACCAGCGACGCCGCCGAGGCACGCACCACGGATGGCTACTGGCACCACCAACGGCGGGTCGAGCCGCATCCCGCGACACGCGACCTGGCGTTCCAGGCCCAGCTGCTCGACGCGCTGGCTCGGGCCACCGGCGTTTCGCTCCCGCCGGGTCCCTGACGCACGTCATCCCGTCTGACGAGCCAGGTAGTAGACGTTCCCGCCCGGGTCCGTGTGCTTCGCTTCCAGCGTGAGCCCGTGCGCGCGCAGCAGGTCGCGATACCCGTCGACGCTGTACGAGTGATAGCGGAACGGCACGCCATCCATCGGCGCACCGTCGATGGATCCGTGGATGTCGCCCGAGGTGAAGAGGAACACGGCGCCAGGTTTCAAGGCCTTGGCGATACGGGCAATCGCCTGTTCCTGCGCGTCGTGGCCCAGGTGGAACAGGACGCCCCACGCAATCGCCGCGTCGAACGCCCGCGCCGGAAGTTCACACGCCTGGATGCGCGCGCAGTGCACCGGAACGTGGGGGAAGTTCGCCTGGAAGCGCGCCAGCAGCTCGCGGGAGCTGTCCACGCCCGTCACCTGGCAGCCGTGCTCCAGCAGCACCCGCGTCAGCGGCAGCCCCGTGCCGCAGCCGACGTCCAGCACCGAGGCACCGGCGGGAAGCGAGGCCGCGAGCGCGGTCACCTCCGGAACGCCCATGGAGCCCGTGCGGTGGGCCGCGTACCAGTCCGCGATCAAGTCGTACTCGTGCACGTGTCAGCACCTCAAACCCGCACTGGTGGGTTTCCCCTATTTTCACGGGTTGTCCATTTTCGTATCCCTCCAAGCAAACATCACTTCGCAGGGGGGGGTTGACCATGATGCGCAGGTTCCACTGGCTCGCCGCATGTCTGTCGCTCTCGGTTTACGGCTGTGGCACCGAAGACCTTGAGCCCACCGTGGCCTCGGAGACGGAAGCGCGCGTCCTCACGGCTCCGGCGAGCCTGGCTCGCTGAACGAGTCCCTGTCGGACATCTTCGCCGCAGTGTGCGAGAGCTGGTCGACCGCGTGGTCCACCAGCGCGGACATCTGGAAGATTGGCGAGGACGTCTGGACGCCCGCCACGCCCGGTGACGCCCTCCGGTACATGAACGACCCGGCCCTGGACGGCTCCTCGTTGGATGACTACGGGAACTTCTCGTCCAGCACCGACCCGCATCAAGGCTCGGGCATCTCGAACCTGGCGTTCAAGCTGCTGGCCACGGGCGGCACGCCACGTCCCTGCCCCCCCTACAGCGGGACGGTGAGCAGCCTCAGCGGCACGCTGAACTCGAACCGGTACTACTGCGCGAGCGCCGCCGCGTTCGCCTCGACGCTGTTCACCATCACCGGAGGCACCGGTGACGCGGACCTGTACGTGAGGTTCGGCGCGGCGCCCACGAAGACCACCTACGACTGCCGGCCCTACAAGACGGGCAACACCGAGGCGTGCACGGTCCCGGTCCAGCCCACCGCGGGCAAGTACTGGATCATGATCAACGCGGCCCAGGCCTACTCCGGTGTGACGCTCAGCTATTCCTTCTGAAAAGCGCCGGGTGAGGATGTTGTCGCAGCCACCTGGGGCGGCGCGTAGAGTCGCCCCAGGTCATGACTCTCTCTCCTGAGCCCTCCGCGCTCCGACGCTTCGCGGCCAGGCTCCTGCTCCCCTTGACGTTCGCCATCTGGGGCGTGGTGTGTGCCGTCCCCATGTGGGCCAAAAACGCGCGGTACTGTTTCTGGCACTACGACATGGGCATCTACACCCAGGCGCTGGCCCGGCTGTCCTTCCAGGACCCGAACCCCTGGCTCAGCGCCCGGCAGGTCTTCATCTTCAACGACCATTTCGATCCGGTGCTCTGGCTTGCCCGGCCGCTGGTGACAGGACTGTCACCCAGTCAGGCAGCCGTCGTGGCCGAGTGCCTGGCGGTGCTGCTTTCAACAGCCCCCATCCTCTGGCTCCACCACCGGAAGCTGTTGGACCGGGGCGCGACGTTCCTGCTGTGCACGCTGCTGCTGCTCAACTCCGGCGTGCAGAGCGCCATGGCCTATCCCGTCCATCCCACGACGTGGGCCGTGTTCCCATGGACGCTCCTGGCGGTGGCGTACTGCCTCCGCCGGCCAGGATGGATGCTCTTCGCACTGGCACTGCTCTTCTCCTGCAAGGAGGAGTTCCCCTTCGCGGGCGTGATGCTCGCGGGAGGGCTCGCCTGGCGAGGTGAGCGGCGCGCGGCGCTCGCGGTGGGCGTGCTGACGGTGGCGTGGCTTGCCTTCGTGTTCGCCGGGCGCCCGGCGCTGATGGGCCCGGTGGTGGACTACGGAGGCCGGCTCCTCCCGAAGCCGGGCCAACCCCTGACGGCGTTTCTTTCCGAGCGGCTGACACCGCGGCACCTGAGCAACGCAGGCTCCATGCTCCTCATCTTCGTGCCCCTGGCCCTCTGGGCATGGCGGGAGAAGTGGCGGCCGGATGCCGTCTGGCTGTCCGTGCTGCTGCCGATGCTGGGCATCCGCTTCCTGGGCATGGCGTGGCGCGACCACTACGGCGCGCCACTGCTGGCCGCGGCGGCGATGGTGCCGCTGCCGCTGCTGCTCAAGCGCCGCCCGCCTGTCTGGGTATTGGCGGGGACGGCCCTGTTGCTGCTCACCACCAATGAGAGCGTGCTGCGACGCACGTGGCGTGCGATGGCCGAGCCTGAATCCTTCCCGGCCTACTGCCCCGACACGCCCCAGCGGCTCGCCAGCGTGGGTCAGGGCGTGAAGACCCTCCTGGAGAATCCCGAAGGCCGCGTGCTCTTGAGCGGGAACCTCGTGGCGCCGCTCGCCGCGCGCGATGAAATCTACGCGGTGGACGGCCCCCAGCCGCCGGGGACGCTGCGCTACGCGTGGGTGCTGGTCGAGAAGCCCGGCGGAAACACCATCCCGACTTCGCCGGAGCGGATGGAGGAGCTCATCGCCCGCTGGCGCAAGGCGCCGGACACACGGCTCCTCATCGACGACGCCCACGTCTTCTTCGCTCAGGGCGATTTTTCACTGGAGACGGGCGGCGCCATGAGCGCGGGTGGAGAGGCCGTGAGCGAGCCCAGGTAGAGCCGGCCGTGGACTCCGTTGGGCTGCTTGGAAGACTGCCACGCCTCCGGCCCCGGGCTGATGCCGAAGACGTTGCACTCCACCCCCTCACTCCAGACATTGTAACGGCAGGCGAACTGGGTGCCGCGCTGGAAGCCCACGTCCAGGAAGCGCACCGAAGGCAGTGCACGGGCCACGCGAGCGCCCATGGGCTGGTAGTCGCCATCCCAGCTCACCTCCGTGGTGCGCGCGTGGACGCTGCCCGCGAGCACCAACGTCCAGGCCTGGGGGCGCTTCGCTTGGGCACCCAGCAGGTGCTGGGCCATCCGCGCCTCGCGCTCATTGCCACGGGCCTTGTCGGAGTCGATGGCGGCCAGGGCCACGTCCCTTCCGGAGACACGCAAGCGGCGCACCTGCTCGACGAGCCCCAGCATGGCGCGGCTGCTGCGTCCGTCCTGATAGGTCCGGCGCCAGAAGGCGCTCTCGGACAGGAGTTGCCGCACGGCCTCGGGGCCGCCGTCGCTGGACAGGTAGCGCTCCAGGAGCGGCTGCTCTGGCGCGGGAATGGACAGCGCCAGCGTCACCGGCAGGCCCTGGGCCGTGGCCTCGCACACCATCCGCAGCGCCACGGACGGCACCTCGTGCGTGCCCAGGGGGTCCGCCACCAGCAGGACGCCTCCCGCGGCGAACAGGGACGCGGCGTTCTCCACCGGAGCACCACACGCGGGCGCGAGGGGGGTGGCCGGGGTCTCCCCCTTCTCACCCAGCGCCGAGGGATCCAGGGCGACGGGGGGATTGCCTCCCACCAGCTCCAGCGCGGGGGCCATCTCCAGCAGCTCCAGGAGCTTCTGCTCGACGGCCAGGTCTCGGTAGCCCTGCGCCGGCCGGAAACCCTCCAGTCCGGGGACGTTGCTGAAGGCGGCCAGGTCGGGGAGCTGGCCCTTGGACCGGCCGGGTTCCTCCGGGGCGGAGACCCCCTCCTGGAAGTACCGGATGCGGAAGACGCGAACGAGTGCCTGCCGGGAACCCAGCCGCTTTCCTTCGATGTAGTAGCGCTCGGGCGGCGTGACGTCCGGGATGAAGGAGGTGAACATCATCAGGCCCCCCTCCTTCTCCATCACGGCATAGCGGTCCTTCTCGAAGAGGTACCGGGTCGTCATCAGCGCGTCCTCGACGGGCAGGTGATAGACGAGCTCGTGCTTGGGGGCCTCGTAGCGGCCCGTCTCCGGGTTGTACCGGTCGGCCAGACCTCGTGTGGCCGTCGCACATCCGGCACACCCCAGCAGGCCCAGCATCAATCCAAGTCGTCGCATCCGTCTCTCCGGCTCCTGAGCGCGTCAAACACTGGAACGTCTGGCGTGCGTGGACATACTGCCCTGCCAGGAGATTCCATTCATGCCCATCCTGCCGAAAGAGCGAGACTCCAGGCTGATCACGATCCGTCGCGGCGGGAGCCTGACGGACGAGGACCACCACCTGCTCGCGGAGTGGGCCGCCGTCTGCGCGGAGCACGTCCTGCCCTTCTTCGAAAGCGCGTCTCCCAAGGACGCGCGTCCCCGTGACGCCATCGCGGTGGGACGGGCGTGGATCCGGGGCGAGGTGCCGATGCGTGACGCGCACAAGACCGCGTTCGTGGCCAACGCCGCGGCGCGTGCGCTGCCGGACCCGGCGAAGTTCGCGGCGCTCGCGGCAGGACAGGCGGTGGCCGTCGCCCACGTCGCCGCGCACTACCTGGGCGCGGCTGCGTACGCCATCCGGGCCGCCGCCGCGTCAGTGGCTCCGGAGGACGCGGAAGCGGCCCGGATGCGGGAGCTGGAATGGCAGCACAAGCGCATCCCCACCCGCCTCCGTGAGCTGGTCCTCGAAGACCAGCGGGCGCGAAATGCCATCTGCTGGGGCGTCTTCACCCGCTGAAGGAGACAGGCACGGACACTTCGTCCCGCCCGGCAGCGCGGCCTCCGGTCAAACTGTCACACGCGTTGACCTCTCCGGCGGGGGCCCAGAGTGGCACTCCCTGGCGTACTGCTTGCAAATCATCGCGGATGGGAGGCGCACATGGCGCGATTGCAGTGGGGACTGGGTCTCACCTGTCTGCTGTTGGGAACGAGCGCGGGGGCAACACATCCCAGCATCCGAGCGAAGTTCAAGACGGATTACCGTGAACAGCGTTTCGAGCAGCTCACCGCCGACGATGCCGAGACCCGGGAGGAAATCCCCGCCGAGGGGACCCTGGAGGGCCCCTTCCTCAGGCTGTTCTCAGAAGTCATCCAGAAACAGAACAACTTCAAGTTCGCCACCTGGGTGCTCTGCGTGTCGCCCACGCCCGAGGACGAGGGCACCGCCCTCCTCGTCGATTCCGTCAGCCGCGTCGAGATGCCCGGCAAGAAGGGCCACGAACTGGTCGTCTCCTACCGGCGGTTGAAGAATCCCGACAGGCAGTCCACGCGCAAGGTCTGGCCCTATGCGGTCCTGATGGCCTATGGATGGCATGACCGGGTCCGCTGTCAGGCAGCGCCGGAATGACAGACGCCTGACCGGCTCACGCCGCCGGTGAACAGGTTGACCTGAAGGGAATCGCGACCTCGAACCTCTACGGCCTCGGAGGGACGGTGTCGAACTTCGGCGCCTCGTCCGCGACGTCGTAGTAGTCGCCCTTGTCGGCCATGTAGACGTGGACCGCGATGCGGGTGTGGGTCGGCGTGTCGAAGGCGCCCATCGCGATTCCAATCCAATCGCGGTGCAGCGGGTCCCAGAACAGCGACGAGCCGCAGACGGAGCAGAAACCGCGGCGCGCCTTCTCCGACGACTGGAACCAGCGGACCTGGTCCGCGCCCTCGATGGTGACGGCAGAGCGCGGCACGTCGCTGGAGACGAAGTAGTGGCCCGAGTGCTTGCGGCATTTGCCGCAGTGGCAGGCGTCGGGGGCGGGCAGGTCGCCCTCGACGGTGAAGCGGACCGCGCCGCACAAACAGGAACCGCGATGCATGGACGACCTCCTCACGACGGGCGAACGTCCTCCGGCCACTTGCGCTCCACGCCGGTGGGGTTCTGACTGTACAGCTCCGCGAGCCGGGCCTTCACCTCCTCCACCGTGCCGACGATGACGTAGGTCCGCGTCTTGAGGTCGCCAGGCACGTTCTCCGACATGCCGAAGGTGACGCCGAGCTTGGTGCAGTCGTCCTCGGGGTTGCCGAGGTCGAACTGGTGCAGGCGGTACTGGAGGTCTGCCCGGTCCTCGTCCGGCGACCAGATGGCCATGGCGTGCGTGCCCCCATCCGTAGCGACGATGAGCGGCACGTTGCCCCCCTCGTCCGGGAAGCCCTTTCGCGGCTCCCCGTCCTTCGGAGGCTCCGAGTGGATCCGGGGGTACTCGCGCGTCTCGCCCGTCGCCGGGTCGAAGCGGTAGTGCTTCTCGAACTCGCCGTTGAGGTAGGTGGTGGGGACCTCGGCGTAGATCTTGTCGTGGGAGGCGGCGAGCTGGATGTGGCTGTCGTACTGGATGACGTTGTCGTGGCCACCCACGCCCACGGTGATGTCCTTGGTGATGAGGTCCTCGGAGACCAGGGTCTCGTTCCTGGCGTACGGTTCGCTGTTGTACTCGCCCGCCTCCTCTCCCGGCTCCAGCCAGTAGGCGGGGTGCACGGTGCTGGTCATGCTGCCGGGCTGCGCGCCGTAGCCCACCACCTGCGTCGTGGAGATGGGGTCCGACTTGTTCCGATTGCTCCCCGCCTCGGTGGGCATCAGGGCCTCGTCGTAGCCGTCCAGTGAGAAGGCCACCTGCATCTGCCGGCCATGGTCCTTGTTGTTGATGTACTGCTTGCCGCCGTAGTTGAGACTGGTGACAGCGCCGCCGTGGCTCGCGGAGGTGCCCATCTGCACCGTCGCGTTGCCAAAGGAGGTGTCCCCGTTCAACGGGCCGGTGGTGCCGTAGGGGCCCGTGGGCCCCTGGGTGCCTCCGGGGCCCTGCGTCGCCGTCGCGGTCATGTCCCCGCCGGGCCACGCGGTGCCCAGGGGCTTTCCCTCCTTGGAGAAGGCCTGCACCTTGCCGCCCAGGTCCGCGAGGTAGCCGTTCTGGAACTCCTGGAAGGGCACCGCATCGGGCTTGCCAGCGGCGACGCGGGCGTCACGGAACGCCTTCACCATCGGATCATCGAGGAACGGCGGACGGGTCTTCACCGCGTCCTCACGGCCGGAGTTGGGATGGCCCAGCAGGGAGTTGGTGCCCTGGCGCCCATGGGTGAAGGTGTTGTCCGAGTAGGCCTTGCAGATGTCGCCGTACACCTCGAAGGACACCCACTGGTTGCGGTCCGAGGGGTTCGGGGCCTGCCCCGCCTCCGGACGGCAGAAGGTGTAGAGCTGCATCTGCCGCTCGCCGACGGCGGGAAAGTCCTGGAAGAACGCGGGGACGTTCTCGTTGCCGGGCACGGTGGAGCGGCCCGCGGGATACACGGGCGAGCGGGAGCCATGCATGGCCTGGTCGGCGGCGAGGTCCGGCAGGGTGGTGCCGCGCTTGCGCTTGAGCTCGTCCTCGGCGCTGCCCCTGAATTGCTCGCAGAAGGCCTGCCAGTCCTCGACGGACGGGTTGGAGACGTCCGGAGGAGGATTCGTCTCCGCGAGGGCCCTGTGGGACGAAGGCGCCGCGGGGCGGGACTGGGGCTCGAAGCTGCTGCGGGAGAACAGCTCGCGCAGCATGCGCTCGGCGGTGGAGTCCTGCGACGTCGTTGCTGGCTCGGCCGTGTCCGCGTTCGATGACACCCGGAGACCATTCAGCGCCGATGAGAAACGAGAAATTCCGTCCATGTGTGCCTCCCCCTGAGGCGGGCCGCGAGCTTCGCTGCCCTTCATGACGATCAGCGGGCGAATCCATTGCCGGATCGCTGAATCAATCCCGGCCGAACAGGTGCTCAGTTTAAAAGCCGGAATCCCCCCCCCCCCTCCACGTTCGACCGGGAGCAGCAGTGATGCCAGGAACGCAGTTACGAGTCGTGTGCGCGGTCTTCTCGCTTCTCGTGGGCTGCTCGACGCAGCCGTCACCGGAGCTGGCGGTCGCGCGAGCGGCCGCGGTCATGCAGGACGCCAACTTCGCCGACTCGGTCTTCGTCGGTGGCCTTCAGGGGCCCACCACCATGACCTTCGCGCCCGACGGGCGCCTGTTCGTTTCGGAGAAGAACGGCGCGCTGCGCGTCGTCGTGAACGGCCAGCTCCTGGCGGCTCCGTTCATGACGCTCGCCGTGGACACCGACAACGAGCGTGGGCTGATGGGCGTCGCGTTCGACCCCAACTTCGCCAGCAACCACTACCTCTACGTCTATTACACGTCCGTCGCGGGCAGCATCCACAACCGGCTCAGCCGCTTCACCGCCAATGGCAACGTGATGGTCCCCGGCAGTGAGCTGGTGCTCGCCGACTTTCCGACGCTCGACGCCGCCAACCACAACGGCGGCGCGGTCCGCTTCGGACTCGACGGCAAGCTCTACGTCTCCCTCGGTGACAACGCGGTCTCCTCCAATTCGCAGAGCCTGAACACGCCGCTCGGCAAGCTGCTGCGCTTCAACCCGGACGGCAGCATCCCCACGGACAATCCGTTCCATGCGACCGCCACCGGGCTCGCCAAGGCGACCTGGGCCATGGGGCTGCGCAACCCCTTCACCTTCGACGTGCAGCCCGGCACGGGCACCCTGTTCATCAACGACGTGGGCGAAGGTGGCTGGGAGGAGATCAACCGCGGCCAGGCCGGCGCCAACTACGGCTGGCCCATGACGGAGGGCTACTTCACGAACCGCCCGGAGCTCACGCAGCCGTTCTTCGCGTACCCGCATGGCTCCGGCACGGCCGCTGGCAACTGCATCGCGGGCGGGGCCTTCTACAACCCGCCCGTCCCGGCCTTCCCCAGCGCGTATGTGGGCCAGTACTTCTTCGCGGACTACACCAACAACTGGATTGCCCGCATCGACCCGAACAGCGGCGCGCGTTCGCTGTTCGCGACGGCCACCCCGGGGCCCGTGGACCTGGATGTCGGGCCGGATGGCGCGCTCTATTACCTGGCGCGCGGCGCGGGCCAGGTGGGCCGCATCGCATACACGGCCTCGCTGCCGCCGAGCATCGCGCAGCAGCCGGCGAGCACGTTGGTCTCCGCCGGCTATCCGGCGGCCTTCACCGTGTCCGCCAGTGGCGAGCCGCCCCTCACCTACCGGTGGCAGCGCAACGGCGTGGACATCCCCGGCGCGACCTCGCCGGGCTACGAGCTGACCGCCGCGCAGCTCACCGACAGCGGCGCGCGCTTCCGCGTGGTCGTGACGAACGGGCTGGGCTCGGCCACCAGCGCCGAGGCCGTGCTGACGGTGACGACCCACAAGCCGCCGGTGGCCACCATCGTGACGCCGGCCTCGGGCGCGACCTACGTCGCGGCCACGAACCTGACGTTCTCCGGCTCCGCCAGCGACCTGGAGGATGGCGCGCTGCCGCCGAGCGCGATGACCTGGAACATCACCTTCCACCACGACACGCACACGCACCCGGCCATGGCCGACACCTCCGGCGTCGCGAGCGGGAGCTGGCCCATCCCGAACATCGGCGAGAGCTCCGCCAACGTCTGGTATCGCGTGCGGCTGACGGTGCGTGACTCCATTGGCCTCACCCACACGACGTATCGCGACGTCCACCCCGTCACGGTCCCGCTCACGGTGACCAGCGTGCCTGGCGGACTGCAGGTCCTGATGGACGGGCGTCCGGTCGCGGCGCCGCATGCGACGACCGGCGTGGTCGGAGTCGTCCGCTCCGTGGGCGTCGAGTCGCCGCAGTACGCGAACGGGAAGTTCTGGGCGTTCTCGTCGTGGTCGGACGGCGGCGCGCAATCCCATACCTTCGTCACGCCTGCCAGCGCGGCCACGTACACCGCGACGTTCACCGAGACCTCGGGCGGCAGCTGCTATCAGATCCAGAGCGAGCGCTCCGACAAGTGGCTCACCGTGGACGGCGCGGGCAAGGTGGTCGCGGGCAGCACGGCGCAGGCCGGCGGGCAGGTGTTCCAGCTCGTTCCGGCGGGCACCCGCTACAAGCTCAAGGGCTCGGGCGACGCGTTCCTGACGGTGGTCGCGAACCAGCTCTCCATGAGCGCCGACTTCACCAGCGGGGAGTCGTTCACCCGGCTGGCCTGCGGCTACGGCACGCGCACGCGCGTGGGTTTCCAGGCCGCCACGGGGAGCGCGCCCCACTGGAAGGAGACCACGCCGGGCGCGCCCATCCAGAGCGGTGACGGCGGCAATGGCGGCGCCTGCAACCCGGGCGATGGCGGTGCCTGGGAGGGCTTCTACCTGGAGCCCGTGGCCTGCCCGGATGGCAGCACCGGCCCCGTGTGCGGCAACGGCACGGTCGAGAGCGGCGAGCAGTGCGACGACGGCAACACGCAGCCGGGCGATGGCTGCGATGCGACCTGCCACACCGAGGCCAGCGGCAGCGCGGGGTGCTTCCGCATCCAGAGCGAGCGCTCCGACAAGTGGCTCACCGTGGACGGCGCGGGCAAGGTGGCCGCGCTGGGCACGACGCAGACCGGGGGCGCCGTCTTCGAGCTCGTCCTCAGCGGGGCGAAGTACAAGCTCAAGGGGACGGGCGGCGCGTTCGTGGCGGTGGTCGCGGATCAGCTCACCGTGAATGCCTCGTCCAGCACGGCGGAGGCGTTCACCCGCCATGACTGCGGCGTCCACGGCGGCCGCAACCGTTATGGCTTTGAATCGTCGGCCGGCACCGCGCGCAACTGGAAGGAGACCGCCACCGGCGCGCCCATCCAGAGCGGCAATGGCGGCAACGGGGGCATCTGCAATCCCGCCGACGCCACCTCGTGGGAGGCCTTCTACCTGGAGCCTACGACCTGCCCCTGAGTCGTCGTGCCATCAGCGCCGGATGCCGGTGAGCGCGAGGCGCAGCACCCGGCGCGCGGTGGCGGGCTCGTTTTCGTTCGCGATGGCGATGGCGTTCGCCAGCATCAACAGGTCCTCCGCCGTGGCGCCAGCCTGAAGCGCCCCGGCGGAGGACGCCCGCGAGACCAGGACCTTCAACACGTCGAGCACCATGTCGGTGCAGCAGATGTCTTCAGCGGGGAGGCCCTCCGGACCGGCGAGCAGCGCGGCGGCGAGCCCCTGGTGGGTCGAGGTGTAGACCGTCACCTCCTCCAGCCAGGCCTCCAGTTCGTCGGCGGGCCTGGCTCCGGGTCGCGCGGCGCCCCGCGCACAGAGCTGCGCGACGCCATCGCGGAAGACCGCCTCCAGCAGCGCCTGCCGCGACGGGAAGTGCCGGTGCAGCGTCGCCGAGCCCACCCCCGCCCGCCGGGCAATCTCCTCGAGTGACGCCTGCGCGCCCTCCCTGGCGACCAGCTCCGAGGCCACCTCGACGATCCGCTCCCGGTTGCGCTGCCCATCCGCGCGCAACCGCTTCCCCTGCTCCACGGCGCACTCCTCCTCACGGGCCTCTTCTTTTTGACAAACGGGGGCCCCCTCCGTATTTAACACGGCAATAAACGGTGGGGTCCCCCACTTACGAAGGAGCCGCCGATGAGCCTCAACGATGTCGTTCTGGTCACCGCCGCCACGGGCCGCCAGGGTGGCGCCACCGCCCGCGCCTTGCTGGCCGAGGGCCGTACACGGGTGCGCGTCCTGGTGCGCGATCCGGAGGCGCCGAACGCCCGGGCCCTGAAGGCGGCTGGCGCGGAGGTGGCCGTCGGAGACCTGGACGCCCCCGCGTCGCTGCGCGCCGCCTGCGCCGGGACGCGGGCGGTCTTCTCCATGCAGTCACCCATCGTCTCCGCGACCGGCGTCGACTTCAGCAAGGAGCGTCAGCAGGGCAGGAACCTCGTCGAGGCCGCGCTCGCCGAGGGCGTCGAGACGTTCGTGCACACCGCGACGTCTGGCGTTGGCGCCCACCGCCAGGTCGAAGGCTGGGCGGAGGGGCGCTGGAAGTCCCACGAGGACTACTGGGAGAACAAGCTGGCCACGTGCGAGCTCGTCCGCACCGCCGGCTTCAAGCACTGGACCGTCATCCTGCCCTCCACCTTCATGGACCACGCGATGTTCGACCCCGCCGGCTTCGTGGACGGGCGCCGGCTGCTCACGGTGGTCAAGGCCGACAAGCCGCTCGGGATGATTGCTCCCGAGGACATTGGCAAGGCGGCCGCGGCGGCCATCCACGACCCGGCGAAGTTCCATGGCGTGACGCTGGAGCTCGCGGGGGACGTGCTCACGCTTGCGCAGATCGTCGAGATCCTCTCGCGCGTCCACGGCAAGGAGTACGTCCTCCAGTCCGCCACGATTGAAGAGGCCACCGCGGCCGGCCTGCATCCGAAGGTGGCGGAAGGCATGACGTACATGAACGTCGCCCCGCTGCTGGCCCGGCCTGAAATCGCGCGCTCCTACGGCCTCTCACCCATGAGCTTCGAAGCCTGGCTGCGTCAGCTTCGCGAGAGACCGTGACGCGCGTTCTGTACCGCACCGGATTATTGAGACACCAGGTTGGCCGTAATCAGGCCGCTTGCTTCTGTATCAGCTGCTGGGCTGCTGCACGGGAGATGGCCCGTTCTGCACCACAAGCGGAAGCAGGCGCTGGACGCACAAGCCGTCCAGCGCCCTTTCGCCAGGGACAGGAACCCCGCGCGCTACCCCTTGCCGAAGGCCTTGGCGAAGAGCTTCTCGACGCCGGACTTCTCCGGCTCGATGGCGATGGAGGGCGCGGGCACGCCCATGGCGCCGGCGAGGGCGGGACGCAGGCCCGACGCGATGCCCGGCTTGATGTGGTGACGCAGGTCCACCGCCACGTCGCTCTTCACGTGGGTGCCCACGCCCATCGCCGTGTTCACGTCCGCGGAGTGCTTGAGGAAGCCGTTCTCGATGCCGAACTTGCCGCCCGCCTGGGCCGAGGCGCCCGCCACCGCGCCCGCGGTGACCGAGCCGTGCACCCGGCCCACGTGCCCGCCCGCCGTGCCGTACACGCCCGCCGTGGCGCCCGCGCCCACCTGACCGGAGACCATCGCCGTGGCCGTCCTCGGGTCCACCGTGGCCACGCCCTCCGCGAAGGCGGAGGCGGAGACCTTCGCCTCACCCTTCACGTAGCCGCCCACGTGCCGGTTGAAGTCGTGGTTCGCGCTCGCCGTGACGCCCACGCCCGTCTCCGCCTTGGCCGTCAGCGCGGCCGTGTAGGCGTGCGAGTTCGTGTCGGCGGACACACCGGCCTGGGCCTGCGCCTTGAAGCTGTTGGCCTCGCCGGTGACCTGCGCGCTGGACACGCCGTAGCGGCCCGCGTGCGACTTCTGCCACTCGTAGGAGGCGTTGGGGCCCTGCACCCCGGCCTGGGCCGAGTAGTGGTGCACGCCACCGCCGCTGTGGCTGGTGGTGGAGGCCTGCGCCGACCCCATGTTCGCGCTCAGCCGGCCGCCGCCGAAGGTGTCCTTCTGGTAGGGCGTGGCCGGCTTGTCGATGAACATCGTCTGCTTCGCGTTCGCGGGCGCCGTGAGCTTGTTGTCACCGCCGCTCACCGACACGTCCGAGCCCTGGCCCGTGGTCGTCTCCCAGGGGCTGTAGGAGGGCTGGCCCTCGGGAGCCCCCGCGTGCTTCGGCGGCGTGCCCGTGGTCGCGGCGGGCGTCGTCGCCGTGGGCTTCGTGGCCGTGGCGGCCGGCGGCGTGGGCTTCGTGGCCACGGGCGCCGTCGTCGCCGTGGGCTTCGCGGCCGGGAGCGTCGACGCGCGCGCCGGCGGCTTGGGCTGGGACACCGTGGAGGTCGGGAGCGAATTGGAGCGCGACAGGGAGGAACCAATGCGACGGGCCATGGGAGCAACCTCGGGAGTACGGCGAAGGGGGAGCAGAACAGCGACGCCCTCCCCTACTGCACCCACCATGCCGTGCCCGCGTCGACCGGTGCCGTCCGTGATCTCAAGGGGTTGGAGGGAGGCGCATCCCGAACGGGCCACGCTGCCTGATGACTGCCGTCACCAGTTCCCGAACCGCGGTCATCACCCCACCCGGTTCCCTGAGCACGCCGGGCAAACGCATGACGCCCCGCCCCTGCCCTTCGCGGGGCTGGGACGGGGCGGCGTTTCACGCATCCTGGCACCTACAGCATGCTCGCGATGTCCTTCACCGGCTGCGGCGCGGCCTCGGTGTTCGCCAGGGCGCCCGTGTAGGCCCCGAAGAGCATGCCGGCCGGGTTGGCGCGGCCCTTGGTGATGGAGCCGATGACGCCCTCCGCCGCGCCCTTGAGGGTGTTGAGGTAGCCGGTCGCGGCGCCCTCCAGGACGCCCTTGAAGCCGCCCTCGGAGTTGCCCACGCCCGTCAGCACGTTGCTCAGGCCGGGCACGAACCACAGGGCCTTGCCCGCCTCGCCCATGGCCCACTGGAAGTTGTCCTTGTTGCTGCCGTCCGCCTTGACGTGGGTGTCCTTCGTCGTGGGCAGCTGGTGCTTGTCCAGGAACTTGTAGCCCTGCTCGGCGAAGTCCTTGAGCATGCCCGCCTCGGTGCCGTGCCGCGCGTCTCCGTCCTTGGTGATGCCCTCGATGTTGCCGTCGCCCACGCCGCCCTGGACCTTGTTCGAGCGATCCCCGCCGGTGGAGGCCTTCGCGCTGTCGATGAACTCCAGCACCTTCGCCATGCGGTAGACGCCGTCGGCGTTCTGCTTCGGGTCCTTCAGGTCGAGCTTGGGGTCGACGCCGGTCTGCTTGCACAGCTGTTCGAACTTGATGTCCTTCTGGCGGCCCAGGTTCTTGAGCACGGGCGTGTCGTCCACGATCTGCGCCGCGGACCGGTTGTCACCGGCGGGCCGCTTGTCATTGGCGCTCGGCACGCCGGAGCCCGCGGACTGCTGGGGCGCCGGAGCCGCCGCCGGGGGCGGGAGCGGGCACCGGTTGATGACGGCGGCGGGCTCGAACGAATCCACCATGCCGAAGCCCTGCGCGGCGGCCAGACCGCGGCGTTCCTGGACGGGACCCGCGGAGAGCGGCTCCTTCGGGTTGACGACGGAGGACGCCGGAGCAGCGTTCGGGCGCAGCATGGGGGAAGAGAAGGCCGTGGGCTTGATCATGGTCATCACCTGGGTCGTGACAGCGTTGCGCTGCCCTACTGCAGCGCGGATGCCAGACCGGCGGCCTGCGCAACCCATCGATTTCCCAGGGACGAAATGCTTGAGACAGGGGCCCGGGTGATGACCCCGGTCATCAGGCGGATGGCGCCAGTCACCATGGCGCCCTCGGGCGGGGCCTTCGCTCAGGCCGCCTGCGAGCTCAGGCGGTGGTCCTTCGCGATCCGGTGGCGTCCCAGGTAGCGCTGGAAGGCCCCCAGCACCGCGTCCGCGTCCTGCACCTTGCTCAAGCAGATGGAGTGCTTGCCCAGGAAGCGCCCCTCGCCGGTGACCTCCAGGTCCAGGTACTTCTTGAACAGGCGCTCGGAGGTGGAGGCGTTGGCGATCCGCTCGAACTCGATGGGGTGCTCCCACTCCGAGCAGCTCACCTGCGCGTAGTCCATCCGGACCTCGTAGCCGGCCTCCTTGCCCTCGAAGACGAGCGCCGGGAAGAACTTCTCCACGTGCTCCCGCTCCGCGTCCGTGGACGGTTCGTAGCGGCGGGCGAGCGCCAGGTCATGGGCCTCGGAGAAGCGCGCCTCGTAGGCGCCCCACAGCCGTGCCTCGATGGCCTCCGCGTCCTCGACGGCCTCCACCCACGAGGACTGCACGGGCTCCAGGAGCACCTGCGCCATGTCCGCGGGCTTGAGCTGGACGCCCACGTTCTGCATGCGCACGCCCAGCGGCGGGTGTGAATCGAACGGGTGCGGCGTCACGGCCACCTGCAGGTCGTCGTGCACCACCTCGGACTGGGCGTACTCGGAGAAGCCGAGCGCGACCCGCTGCGAGATGGCCACCGACTGGTGCTGTTCATTCTGCGCGAAGAGCTTCGCCTCCACCCGGTCCCGGAAGCTCGAGTACGCGCCCACCTTCACCAGCGAGCGGGCGATGTCCTGCCCCGACGTGACGCCCGCCGCCAGCCGGTCCGCCGCGAGCTCGCTGGCGCGGCGGCCGCGGCCCAAGGACAGCTCGAAGAGCCCGCGGTAGGCGGCCATGAAATAGAAGACAGGGCGCGTCACGCCGCCCTCGTACAGGGTCTGAAGATAGTGGCCGAAGTGGGAGAGCATGGGCGCCAGCCGCTTGCTGTGGCCGGTGTCGCCGCCCAGGAGGTGTCCCATCTCGTGCGCCAGGACGGCCTCCGCCTCGGAGCGCTCCAGGAGGCGCAGCAGGGACAGGCTCACGAAGAGCGTGCGGCCGGAGAGGACGCGCCCGTCCACGCGCACGTCGCTTTCGGTGACGAAGAAGTTGGTGTCGATGCCCGCGAGGATGTGGTCCGGCGGCGTCGTCTGGAGCCGCTCGCACAGCCGGCGCACGCAGGCCCACAGCTCCGGGGCGCGCGCCTCCGGCACCTCCTCCGCCTCCACGTCGAAGTCCCTGGGCGGGCGGCTGAAGATGGCCACCACCACCAGGAAGATGGCGATCGCCGCCAGGATGCCCACCATGCCGATGAGCTTCGGGTAGTAGCGGTTGGTCCAGATGGCGGTCAGCCAGTAGGACAGCCACACCATCAGCACGCCCTGCCCCACCACCTGGAGGGCGCTGTTGATGCGCAGCACGAGCCAGCCCACCACGAAGCTGCCGTACTGGATGGGACGCGAGATGAACGCGGCCAGGCCGCACAGGAGCGCGATGACCGTGGAGGCCAGCCCGAGCGCCAGCAGCGCCCAGGAGGCCAGGTACGCCCAGCCGAACTGCTTCGCGTCCGAGCACGCCTCACCCAGGCCGTTGCGGTAGCTGGCCAGCTCCTCGCCCTGGCTCTGACAGGCCACGGACGCGGGGACCGCGCGGTAGAAGTCCATCGCCTCCTGGCGGTCCTCCGCGGTCATCTCCGGATCGCGTGCAATCTGCTTCTCGATGACTTCGAGCACCTCCGCGTCGAAGTGGCCGGAGGCGTAACCGGAGAACCAGAGCCCGAACACGGGGAGGGCGAAGAGCAACAGCGCGGGCAGCACGTAGCTCTGGACAATGCCAAGGGACTTGCGAGTGGAGGCCATGGGAATGGCGGGCACCATAGCAAAGCCACGCACGGCGAACGCGAGGCGCCCCCTGAGCGGAAGCCGTGAAATAGCTCGCGGCAGGTGTTCGTTTCCCCGGGAAGCCAGCAACCTGCTTGAAGCGGGAGCAGACCGAATGATTCGACCGAAAGTGGGAGTCCGCGCGCTGCTCACGCTCGCCCTGATGGGGACCGCCTGCGCGGCGCCGTCCGTGCGCCCCGTGTCTGACTCCGGAGTGCCCGCGTTCAGCGAGGACATGCTGTCCTCCGAATTCTGGATCCGCCGTGCGCCGTCGCCGGACGCGGTGCTGCTCGATGCCGGGCAGGTGGCGGCGAAGCGCCTGCGCGCGTTCGGTCCGGAGGGCGGCCTGGTGGACCTGAAGGGCATCCCGGCCACGCTGACGCGGGCCCAGGTCGCGGGCTGGGTGCGGGACGCGCAGCAGACGCCCATCCAGGCGGTCATCGACGAACAGGGCCAGCCGGTGACGGAGGCGATGATGGATGCGCTTCGCCAGAACGCCGCGGCCGGGCACATCCCTGAAACCACCGCCGCGCGCCATGGCCTCAGCGTGCGGCGCACGCACCTGCGGTCGCTGCCGTCCAGTCAGCGGTTCTTCGCTTCGGAAGACCTGCGCGACTACGAAAGCCTCCAGGCCGGCGTCCTGTTCCCGGGCGAACCGGTGGTCATCGCGCACCAGAGCGCGGATCAGCAGTGGCTGTTCGTGATGACGACCCAGGGGCCCGCGTGGGTCCAGCGCGGTGACATCGCGGAAGGCACGGCGGGCGAGGTGTTCGCCTACGTGGAGAAGACACCCGGGCGCGTCGTCACCGGCGACCAGGTGCGTACGGTCTTCACACCGGAGGCCCCGGAGGTCTCCGAGCTGGCGCTGGACATGGGGACGCCGCTGCCACGTGCCGGCGTGGCTCCGGGTGAGCCCGTCAACGGCGCCAGCAGCCATGCCTCGTGGCCGGTGCTGCTGCCGGTGCGAAAGCAGGACGGCTCATTGGCCTTCCGGAGCGCTCTGGTGCGGCGGACCGCCGACACCGCTCCGGGCTATCTGCCAATGACGCGCGCCAACATCCTCCGGCAGGCGTTCAAGTTCCTTGGCGAGCGTTATGGCTGGGGACACCAGTTCAATGCGCGCGACTGCAGCGGATTGACGGGCGAGGTGTACCGCAGCCTGGGGCTCTTCCTGCCGCCCAACTCCGGCCTGCAGGGGAAGAGCGCGGCGCTGAACCACCGCCTCTTCACGGCCCGGGACTCCCACGAGGAACGGGTGCAAGCCCTGGCTCGGGCGCAGGTGGGAGACCTGGTCGTCGTCCCTGGACACGTCCTGATGATCATCGGCCACGTGAACGGAGAGCCGTACGTCATCCAGGATGTCCCCTACGCCGTGTTCAAGGACCCGGCCACGCAGCAGCTCCGCAAGACGAAGCTGAACCAGGTCTCCGTCACGCCGCTGCTGCCGCTGTATGCCGATGACACGACCCTGTACGTGGACGCGATGACCAGCCTGGTGCACGTCACGCGGCCGTAGGGCCCCATCGCTACACAGGGCGAAGGGACGCCCGGTCGATATCCACGGAGTCCCCATCACCACCTGGCGAGGCCTCACTGGCCCGGAAGCGCTTGCCTTCGGGCGTGATGAGGAACCAGGCGGTGGCGACAGCGGGATCGTCCGCGGGAGGCGAGACCAGCACCTCCTCGCCGAGCAGAGGCGCGACCCGGGTGGCCACCTCCACCGAAGTGAGCCCGGGAGCGCCCTGGATGCGCGAGGCATCGATGTAGAGCGTCACATCCGTGCGGAAACCGGAGGACCGGAGCGCGGTCTCCACGAGCACCGCCACCTCCGCGGGGCCATCCACGTCGAAGCGCTTCACACCTTCGGGAGGAAGACCGAGCGCGCGGCCGATGCTCTCGAAGAGGCGCCCTTCACCCACGGCCCCCCGCGCGATGAATCCGACAACCTGTCTTTCCGGCGGCATGTCTCTTCCTCTCAACCCGCTTTGTAGGCCTTGAGCGCGTCTTTCCTGTCGCTCTGCGACGTCCCCATCTTGTCCAGGATCTCCCTGGCGCGCGGGGTGTCGTCGAACTTGTTGTAGACGCCCAAGGCCTTGAAGGCCGAGCGGTTCAACTCATGGAACCCGGAGCCCCGGATGGGAAACAACGTACCATTGTCGTGGGCCCCATAGGTCCGGCCGTTGAGTGTCCAGGTCACGGTCCCTGACTCATTGCCCTTCCTGGCCTTGCCGTCGTTGATCTCCTTCACGTCCCGGCTGACGTCGACGCGCGATTCGACTACCGTGTTCTTGTCCTTGGCGACGGAGGACTGGTCGACCTTCCGGATGTAGTGCCGATCCGCGGGCTTGGACGTGGGCTTGTCAGGCTTTTCCGCCCAGGCGGGCGGCGCGAAGAACAGGACGCCGAGCGCCATCAGCACGGCGGCCAGGGTCAACGGGCTGAAAGGCTTCAGGACAGCGGGACGAAGCATCGGATGCGCTCCTGCGAAGGATGATGCGGCCGTCCGGTAAGCCTCTCACAGCTACTTCGGCGATGGCTTGCTCTTCGCTCGCGAGGCCTTCGGCTTGCTCTTGCTCTCCAGGTTGAGCACCACCGCGGCCTGGATGAGCTTCTTGAAGGCCGCTTCGTTGAGCTTGTCGCCTTCGTGGAGGTCGATGGCGCGCCGCGCGTTCCCCTCCAGGCTGGAGTTGAAGAGCCCGGCGGGGTCCGGCAGCGCGGCGCCCTTCAGGAACGTCAGCTTGACGTGGCTCTTGTAGGACTCACCCGTGCAGAGGATGCCGTCGTGGGACCAGACGGGCGTCCCCATCCACTTCCACTCCTCGACGACCTGGGGGTCCGCCGCGTGGATGAGCGCGCGCACCTTCGCGAGCGCCTTGCCCCGCCAGTCACCCAGGTCTTCAATCCGCTGGTCGATCAACGCGGACGCGTCCTGGGCCGGGGCCGCCTTCTTCGCGGTCATCTCCCGGCCCCCTGCAGGCCGCGCCAGGCGCCATACGAGAGCACCCAGAGCACGCTGGTGAAGGCCGCGAAGCCCCACGCCTCCGGGCCGTCTCCCACCGCGAAGTGCGCGATGAGCGCCGAGACGAGGTTGATGGCGAAGCCGGCGTAGGCCCACTCCTTGAGCCGCGCCGGCACCGGTGCGAGCAGCACCAGGATCCCAAGCACCTTGGCCCACGCCAGCTCCACCCGGAAGTAGCCGGGGAAGCCCAGGCGGGTGAACCCGTCCGCCGCGTCCTTCAGGCTCAGCTGCGCGAAGGCAGTGAAGCCCATCTCCAGGCAGAAGAGCACGGTGGCGATCCAGAAGACGACGGACACGGCTTTGGGGGACGTCCTCGCGGCGACGAGCGCCGGCTTCGGCAGGGTCGATTCCATGGCGTTGCTCCTTTCACTGCTTCGAGGGACTGCCCTTCCAGGAGGGCGTCTGGATGCCGAACTGCTCCGCGTACTCGGAGTTCAGCCGCTGCCAGTCGTACTGCATCGCATCCGGCCCCACGATGCGCCCCAGCGGGTCGTCCGCGAGCAGGTGCTCCAGCACGTCGAAGCAGATGTGCCAGCCCGACGCGCCCCACGCGATGAAGCCGCGGTCGATGTTGTGCCAGAGCGTGAGGCGGGTGCCGTTGGTGGCCGTGGGCTCCAGCTCCCAGCGCAGGTCCTGCTGCCCCCAGCTGTACTCGAGCAGCTTCGGCTCATCCGCCCGCTTCACCGTCGTCTCCGAGACCATGGGCGTCGGCGCGCCCACCGTGGAGAGCTTCACCGGCCCCGGGGAGGCCAGGCTGCGGTCGGCGTCGAACGGCGCCCACTGGGCCAGGTGCGCGGGGTCGGTCAGCGCCTTCCACACCTTCGCCGGCGGATGACGCAGGTCCCGGACGAGGACGAGCGTCCACTTCTCCCCTTCCTTCTGGACCCGGGCTCCGGCCGCGGGGCCGGGCATGTACTTCGCGCGGTGGCTCATCGCTTCTTTCCCTTCTTGGATGCGGGTTCGGGTTCGGATTCGGAATCCATCTGGTCCAGATGGCGCTCGAGCGCGTCCACGTGGGCCGTCCAGAAGCGCCGGAATGGCGCGAGCCATTCATCGACCTCCATGAGCGGCTCCGGCCGGATGCGGTACACGCGCCGCTGGGCATCAATGCGTGACTCCACGAAGCCGGCGTCACGCAGCACGCGCAGGTGCTTGGACACCGACGTCTGCGGCATCCGCAGCTGATGCTCGATTTCCCCGACGGAGTGCTCCGACGCCGCCAGCAGGCTCAGGATGGCCCGGCGGTTCGGCTCCGCGATGATCGCGAACGAGGATTCCATGCCCAATATATGCCCACTGGTTCATATGCCCGTCAAGTCATATACGAACCCCGGAGAAGGGAAGCCCGCCTGCTCACCCCGCCACGGCCCTGCGCACCGCCGGACGCTGGCTGTGACGCCGGACGTACTCCAGCAGCCGGGGATGCCGGTCGAGCAGCATCAGCGTGTGCGCCAGGTGGAGGATGGAGGCCATCACCACGTCGGCGGCGGTGAACGCTCCACCCACGAGGAACTCACGGTCACCGAGCCCCCTGTCGATGAAGTCCAGCACGGCCGTGAGCCGGGCCCGGGCCTGCGCGGCCGTCCCGTCCGAGGCCTCACGCTCCGGCGGCGACCGCGCGTCCCGGTAGAACTCCATCACCACGGGATCCAACCGCAGCTCCGCGAAGGCCATCCATCCGTAATAGGGGCCGCGCTCCGGAGACCCCACCGGCGGCGCCAGCTGCTTCTCCGGGAACCGGTCCGCCATGTGCAGGCAGATGGACAACGAATCCAGCAGCGTGACGTCCCCGTCCACCAGGGCGGGGAGCTCTCCCAGCGGATGCACCGCCAGGTATTCGGGGGTGATGTCCGGCTGCCGGACCAGGTCGTACGGCACGCCCAGCTCCTCCAGCAGCCAGCGGGGGCGGACCGCGCGGGTCCTGGGGGCGAAGTAGAGCTTCATGGGTGGCACTCCTGGAGTTCGTGTGAGGCCCCAACCCTGCGCCCGCGAGGGCACCCGGACAATGCGGCCCCGGGCGAACTCATTGTCAGGTTAGGCTTGACGGCCATGATTCCACCGGCCGACATGGTCCTCTTCGCGACGGTCGTCCGCGAGGAGAGCTTCACCCGGGCAGCCCTCAAGCTCGGCATCACCAAGCAGACCGTCAGCGAGCGCATCCGCCATCTGGAGGAGCGGCTGGGCGTGCGGCTCCTGGAGCGGACCACGCGGCGGCTGCGGGTGACGGGGGCCGGGGTGACGTACTCCGAGCGCTGCGCCGCCATCGCCGCGCTCATCGAGGAAGCGAACAGCGAGGTGCAGCAGGGCAAGGCGGCGCCGTCCGGCCTGCTGCGGGTCTCCTCGCCGGTGCTCTACGGCCGGCGCTTCCTGACGCCGGTCATCGCCAGGTACCTCGACCTCTACCCCCAGGCACAGGTGGAGCTGGTGCTGGCGGACCGCCGGCCACACCTCATCGAAGAGGGGCTGGACGTCGCCATCCACATCGGCCCGTTGACGGACTCGTCGCTCGTGGCGCGGAAGCTCGGGGAGAGCTCGGTGCATTTCGTCGCGAGCCCCCGCTACCTGGCGAAGCACGGCATGCCCGACGCCCGGGACCTGCGCTCCGCGCGCTGCATCGGGTTCAGTGCGTTCGAGACGTGGATGGCGGAGGGCGTGAAGACGCGCATCGATCCGGTCCTGACCGTGAATGACCTGGAGCTCGCGTGCGAGGCGGCCATCGCCGGAGTGGGCATCGCGATGGTCCCGGACATCCTCTGCGGCGACGCCCTCCGGGACGGCCGGCTCAAGGTCCTCTTCGGCCCCAAGCCGGCGATGCTGCGGCCCATCCACGCCGTCTATCCCAGCCGGTCGAACCTTCCGCCCAAGGTCCGGCTCTTCGTGGAGGCCCTGTCCACGCTGACGCCTCAGCGCTTTCGAGCAGCCCGGCCCCGCGGCGTCTCCCCCGCGTAGCGCCGGTACACGCGGCGGAACGCGGCCGCGTCGGCGTAGCCCACCCGGGCGGAGATGGCCTCGACGGACTCGTGCGTCGTCTCCAGGAGGTGGGAGGCGTGGGCCACGCGGACCCGCTGGACGAACTCGAGCGGCGTCATTCCCAGGCCGGCCTGGACCCGCCTCGCGAGCGTCCGCGTGGAGGTGGCGGCGGCACGGGCAAGCTCCTCCAGCGACAGCTGCCGGCCGAGGTTCGCGGCGACGAACCGCTCCACCGCGCTCAGCGCCGGATCCGCGACGCGCAGGTGCTCCATCACCATGTACCGGGACTGCGAGACGCGCTCGTCGAGCACGAGGTAGCGGGCCACCAGGTGCGCGAGCGACGGGCTCGCGACGCGCGCCAGGAGGGCCAGCATCAGGTCCGCGTGCGCGAAGGCCGAGCCCGCGGTGAAGACCCCTCCGCTTTCGACGACCATCCGGTCCGAGCGGACGGTGACCTGGGGAAAGCGGCGCGCGAACACGGGCACGAGCCACCAGGTCGTCGTCGCGCTCCCTCCCTCCAGGAGCCCTGACGCGGCGACGACGAAGGTCGCCGAACACGAGGCCGCGACCACCGCGCCCTTCGCCGACGCTCGCGCAAGCAACTCAAGGACGCGCGCGGTGTCGTCGCGCGAGAGCAGGCGTTCGATGGCTCGCTCGCTGACCGCGGAGAGCCCGGGCACCAGCAGCACGTCCCCCGCCTTCACGCCTCGAAGGCTGAGCGCGCCGTCCACGGACACCGGGCGGCCTGTCCCCGAGCGGACGGACTCTCCGTCGAGCGACACCACGCGCTGGCGCAGCGGCTCCGCTCGCCGGGGCACCGGGGCAAGGCCCGCCTCCGCGAGCCGTGCCGCCGCGGCGACCGCGTCGAGGCCGACACCCAGCGGGCCTTCGGCCACGCCATCCAGGACGACGTGCGTAATCACCCTGGCAAGAGTAGACCGAAGGTTGTCGATTCCGCCACTGGCCGGGACGGGCGCTCTTTTCGCATCGTCCGGGCATGCGAACCTCCGAAACGGACGCCACCGCCGATGATCCGCTCGATGACTTCGAGCGGCGGTCCATCACCCTTGATGCGGCCACGCGGACGGTCTACGTGGCCGGCCGCGGCCCCGCGGTCATCGTCATGGCCGAGATGCCGGGCATCAGCCCTCACGTCGCGCGCTTCGCGCGGTGGGTCCGGGATGCCGGCTTCACCGTGTACATGCCGTCACTGTTCGGGAAGGACGGAGCCTGGCCGCACGCGGAGGCGGGGCTCGCCGTGATGAAGCGCGCCTGCGTGAGCGCGGAGTTCCGCGCGTTCGCCGCGAACGCATCCAGCCCGGTGACGCAGTGGCTGCGTTCGCTCGCGCGCCTCGCGCACGGGGAATGTGGGGGCCCTGGCGTCGGCGCCATCGGCATGTGCTTCACCGGCAACTTCGCGCTCAGCATGATGCTCGAGTCGTCAGTGCTGGCGCCGGTGCTCTGCCAGCCCTCGCTGCCCCTGGATGCCCCGGGCGCCATCCAGATCGCCCCCGAGGAGGCCGCGGCCATCCGGGAGCGGCTGGAGCGGGAAGACCTGACGGTGCTCGCCTACCGCTTCGAAGGGGACCGCTACTGCACGGCGCAGCGCTTCGCGGCCTACGCCTCCGCGCTGGGTTCGCGCTTCGTCCCCAGGGTGCTGCCCGATTCGGCCGCGAACGCCAGGCCCCCGGCGTTCTTCGAACGGGTCGTCGGTGGGCCGCACAGCGTCGTGACGGCGCACCTCATCGACACAGCGGGAGAGCCGACGGCCGCGGCGCGTGATGAGATCCTGACCTTCTTCGCCCAGAGGCTCCAGCCGGGCTGACCCCGGCCGGGGCGCGCCTCTACTTCGGCGTGGGCACCTGGCGCTCGCTGTCCGCCGGGTCCCCTGGCGGTTCGAGCGGCACCGCCGGTCCAATCCAGAGGATGTCCCGGAAGGACAAGAGCCGCTCGCGGTACGAGCCGATGGGCGCGCGAGGGTGCAGGAGGATTCCCTCGTCGGAGACCTCCAGCAGGGCCCCGAGGGCGTACCACGTCCCGTACTGCGTCTGGCGCAGCAGCACGCCCTGGCCCAGATACGGCGTGAGGTTGGCGCGGCAGATGGCGGGGCCGTGCGTGAAGACGGGCTCGGCCTTGTAATGGTCCAGGGGCCGCGTGGGGGCCTGGTATTGCCTCAGGAAGCCCCACTTCCCGTGCCGGTCGTCTCGCGCTTCCAGGGTCTCGCCCTCGGGCACGGGGATATGCCGCTCCTCGAACGGGGCTTGCGCCAGGGGCGCGACGGAGAACGGTGCCCCGTCCTCCCAGCGCGCGTGCGGGGTCCCCACCGCCCAGCGCCAGGGCCAGGCATGACGTCCCCCCACGGAGAACATCAGCCGGGGCTCGAGCTTCTCCCGCGAGCCGGGGGGACACACCACGGTGCCGTCCGCCTGGGCTCGCGTGAAGTCCCAGCCGCGCTCGGTCGGGATGAAGCCCGCGGTGTCCTCCAGCCAGGGGTTCCAGTCGCTCGGGGGCGGCACGCGGCCCGGCTCCAGCTCCAACGAGGAGCGGAAGCGCAACGCTCCGGTCGTCACGTCCCAGAAGGCGATGTCGTGGTGCCCCGTCCCCACGAGCGTGTCGTCCGCGCCCCAGGCCAGTCCGTCGATGCCGCTGGCGCCCTCCAGCCGCCGGAGCATCTTGGGCGAGCCCCCCACCTTCCACAGCTCGATCTTCCCCTCACGCAGCAGGCATGCGCCCATGGAGCCATCCGGCGACCAGGCCCAGCGGCCCAGGTCGCCGCTCCGGGAGGACGGCCCGAACGCACGGCGCTTCAGGTCCACCACGCCCAGGAGCTTGCCGTTGTTGAAGAGGAGGACCTGCGGGAACTCGTAGCCGTTGATGAGCACGGCCAGGCGGCGGCCGTCGCGGGACCAGACGTATTCCTCGACCCCGTGAACGCGCACGTCGGCGTCCTTGCCCAGGTCGGTCATCGTCCGGCCGGTGTGTCCGTTGGCGAGCCGGGGCGGCTGGTCGCCGTAGGCCAGGCGGGCCCCGTCCGGAGAGAACGCCACCGGCAGCGTCAGTTCATCGAAGCGGTATTCGAGGTTGCCGCTCCCCACGTCGAGGGTGGAGGCGGACGGATGCGGTTCCGGCTCCGGGCCGGCGTTCGGCTCGAGCACGAACTCCTGTTTGCAATAGCCCTGGATGCGTGCGCCATCCGGGCTCCACCGCACCCAGGTATGCGGGCGCGACCTCGAAGGCTGCCCGTCCAACCGGGCCGGGCACCAGCGAAGGCCTTCACTGTCCTCGTTGACCCGGGTCCCTTCCCGGAACGGGACGATGCAGCCCAGCGCGCCGTCCGGCCCGGGGGTGGAGATGAACAGCTGCTTTTCATCCGGAGACCAGCACCACGCGGGCAGGTGCCCCGTGTTCGCCACGTGGGCGGGATTGATGACCGACCCCGCGGGCGGCGAGCCCCACCGCCGGGTGAGGTCCGCGGTGAAGGAAGGCAGCGTCCCGGCGAAGGCCCGCAGCACGCCGATGACGACGTTGTCCAGGATGACGCCGAGCCACGCGCCTGACGGCGACCACTGGAGACAGGAGGGCTCCCGCGCCGAGCCGACCAGCGTCGTCTCGAACCCGACGGCGTCGACCACGCGCCCCGTCGCCAGCTCCCAGATGCGCACGTCGCCTCCGTGCGATTCATCGAGGCGGTTGCTCGCGATGGCGAGGTGCCGTCCATCCGGGCTGAGCGCGAAGCAGCGCTGCATGCCGATGTAGCGCGGGGTCTCCAGGAGCCGGGCCCCCGCGGCCAGCACCTTGCCGGAGAAGCGCCGGTGGACGTCCGTGACGCCGTGCTCACGCTCCAGCCGCAGGAGCCGCTCCCGCAGCGGCGCCAGGTCCCGGCCGGGCTCGAAGCCGCTGAAGTCGGCCTGTTCCACCAGCGCTTCGAGCTCCGCGTCGGAGCAGTCCACCAGCTGAGAGAGGTTCGCGAAGGGTCCTGGCATTGGACGGACGATACCGCCGCCCCCCTGCCCGAGGGCAGCCCCTCACGCTGCTCAAAGCAATGGCAAACAAAACAAACAATCCAGTGAATCCAATGATTGTAAAGACAGCCCCCCTGGACCGGGGTCGTGGGTCCCGGAACACCTCTCCCCCGGCTCTCGGGTGACGACTGGCAGTCCGTTTACAATCCAACACTCCATCACTAGGCTGCCGCGCAATGCCGCATGCGCGATTGATTGGTCTCTTCATGCTGGTGGCGGTCTTCGCGTTGCCTGGAATTGCCCACGCGCAGACCGTTGTCGGCCTCTACCCCATCCAGGGAAAGCTCGAAGCCGGGCCCCGCGCTGACGCGGAAGGGCTCATCGTGTCCGGCGTCCGTGCCAGTGAGCGACGCTTCGGGTCGTTCATCCTGCGCGGTCCCGTGCCGCTGGAGGCGTCGTGCGACCCCCAGCCGACGACGGAGTGCCTGGCGGCGGCCAGCAAGGGCGGCGCGACCCTCTACGCGGAAGGAGCGATGGCGGCGGACGGGGTGGTCACCGTCACCATGACGGTCATCCGCGGCACGCAGCGCACGCGGCCCATCAGCTTCCGCTTCATCCCGGGTTTTTTGGACCTGCGGCCCGCGCACTTCGCCATCGACCAACTGGAGAAGGCCTACGCGGAGCTGAACGCGCCCGCCGCGGACACCACCGCCCCCACGCCCGGGCCCGCTCCGGTGG
>NZ_RAWL01000320.1:0-10327 GCF_003668885.1 Corallococcus sp. AB049A
CGTCACGCCTGTGTTGGAGCCCAAGCGCGGAGGCCAGTCCGCCGCCTGCCACCACCCGGTGCCCGCGCCATGAGCGAACCGCTGGTCCAGGTGCGCGACCTGAAGGTGCACTTCCCGGTGAAGGGCGGCCTGCTGGGCCGCACGCGCGGCACGGTGCGCGCGGTGGACGGCGTGTCCTTCGACGTCGCCCGGGGCGAGACGCTGGGCCTGGTGGGGGAGAGCGGCTGCGGCAAGAGCACGCTGGGGCGCGCGGTGCTGCGCCTGCTTGAGCCGACCTCCGGCTCCATCCGCGTCGCAGGGCGCGAGCTGACCGGCCTGTCGCAGCGTGAGCTGCGTCCGCTGCGCCGGCAGATGCAGCTCGTCTTCCAGGATCCGTACGCGTCGCTCAACCCGCGCATGACGGTGGGGGACATCCTCGCGGAGCCGTTCGCCATCCACGGCCTCGCGAAGGGCCAGGCGCGCGAGGACGAGGTGCTGGCGCTGCTCGACGCCATGGGGCTGCCCCGCGAGGCGCGGAGCCGCTATCCGCACGAGTTCTCCGGCGGCCAGCGTCAACGCATCGGCATTGCACGTGCCATCGCGTTGCGTCCGGACCTGGTGGTGGCGGACGAGCCCATCAGCGCGCTGGACGTCTCCATCCAGGCGCAGATCGTCAACCTGCTGGTGGACCTGCAGCGCGAGCGCGGGCTCACCTACGTCTTCATCGCGCACGACCTGAAGATTGTTGAGTACGTGTCCACGCGCGTGGCGGTGATGTACCTGGGCCGCATCGTGGAGGTGGCGCCGTCGCGCGCGCTGTACGCGGGGCCCCGGCATCCGTACACGCAGGCCCTGCTGTCGGCGGTGCCGGTGCCGGATCCAGAGCGTCCGCGCGCGCGCCTGCTCCTGCCGGGCGAGCCGCCTTCGCCCCTGTCGCCGCCGGCCGGCTGCGCCTTCCACCCGCGCTGCCCTCATGCGATGGAGCGCTGCCGCCGCGAGTCCCCGCCGCTGTATCCCCTGGGCGGAGGCCACGCCGCGGCGTGTTTCCTGGCCGAAGGGGACTCGCGCGACGTGCCCGCGGATTCCACGTCCGGAGGAGGTGCCGGTGTTCTGGCTCAGCCATCATCACCCGGATGAGTACAACCGCACGTACGTGCTCGCGGGCGTGCGCGTGTGCGCGCGATGCCTGGGCACGTACCCGGTGCTCGCGGCCGTGTTCGCCGGGCTGTTCGCGCTGAAGGCGCCGCTCCAGTGGGAGCGGGACGTGCCCGTGGTGCTGGCCCTCACGCTGCCCGCGCTCGTGGACTGGGCGGTGGGACGCTTCCGGCCCGCGTCGGGTTCCAACTGGCTTCGCACGCTGACGGGCGTCCTGTTGGGCGTGGCCCTTGGCCGCTCGCTGTACGTGCATGTGCAGCGCCCGCTGCCGGCGGTGCTGCTGGCGCAGGCACTTCTGGTGACAGGGGTTGCGGTCCCTGTCATTCTCGCCACTTACCGGCGGCCACGGCCGGAATAGACCTTTCGCGCACGGCTGTCCGTTACAGGCGTGGGCGGTGAAGGGGATGGCACCCGTGGCTTCATGGGCACTGGGGGAAGTTTGGCACCCGAAACCTCAGACGAGCAGCTGATGCTCGCCTTCCAGGCGGGAAACGCGCGTGCGTTCGAGGCGTTGGTGCGCAAGCACCGCGCGCCGGTGTTCAACTTCATCCTGCGCTTCGTGGGCCACCGGGCGCGGGCGGAGGACGTGCTGCAGGAGACGTGGCTCAAGGTGGTTCGCAGCGCCCGGGAGTACGAGCCCAAGGCCCGGTTCACGACCTGGCTGTACACCATCGCGAGGAACCTCTGCGTGGACAGCACCCGCAAAGAGAGCTACCGCCAGGCGACGTCCCTGGAAGCCCCCGCCGCGGGTGCCGATGGGGACGAGGGACGTCCGCTGGGCGAGGGGCTGCCGGATGCCGGGGCCAGCCCGGAGCGGGGCGCGCACAACGCCCGCATCCGGCCGCTCCTGGAGCGGGCGCTGGCGGCCCTGCCGGAGGAGCAGCGCGAGGTGTTCGTGCTGCGCGAGTACAGCGGCATCCCGTTCAAGGAGATCGCCGAGGTGACGGGCGTGTCCGAGAACACGGTGAAGAGCCGCATGCGCTACGCGCTGGAGGGCCTGCGCCGCCGCCTGGGTGAGCTGGGCGTGGACGGCGACCTGTCGGAGGATGGAAGGACGGTGGCGGGATGAATGCCCAGAATGCCCATGCGCACGAGGACCGGCTCCTCGACTTCGCCTACGGCGAGCTGCCCGCGCCGGAGGCCCACGCGCTGGAGCAGCACGTCCAGGGCTGCGCGCGCTGCACGAAGGCGCTGGCGGACATCCGTGGCGTGCGCACCACCATGGCGCAGCTGTCGTCGGAGCCCGCGCCGGACGCGGGCCTGGAGTCGCTGCTCGCGTACGCCCAGCAGTCCGCGCGCCGCGCCGCCGCCGGGCCGGAGCCGAAGCCCTCGCGCTGGCGCCGCTGGCTCTTGCCCGCGGTGGGCCTGGCCACGGTGAGCACCTTCGGCATCCTGACGTTGACGGTGAGCGAGAACCTCAAGCTGGAGCCGAACCTGTCGCAGAAGGCGGCCCCCACCGAGGCGCTGGCGGCGAAGAGGGAGGAGACGCAGGCCAGGCTCGCTCCCAGCCCCGTCGCGGCCGCGCCCGCCCCTTTGGACCTGAGCGCTTCCGAGGGTTCTTTCGATGAGCTGAAGGCCGCGCCGAGGCGGAACGTCGCGGACCGGCAGCAGGCGGAACTGAGGGCGATGCCCAAGGGCTCCACGGCCGCGGCCCGTCCGTCGGACTGGATGAACGCGGGCGGCGGTGGCGCGCTGCTGGAGCGGCGCCGCGCGGAGGCCGAGGCCCCCCGCAAGAAGGTCGCCCCGGCCGTCCGCGACGCCGACGGCGAGTTCGCGGCGCTCGAACCGGCTCCCGCGCCGGTGGTCGCCGAGTCGGTGGCTCCGAAGGAGGAGGCGGCCGACGAGGATGCCTACGCCACTGCCCGGAAGGACGCCCGCGCGTCGGAGGGCAGCGCCGATAAGGCCAAGGTCGCGAAGGCCGATTCCCTGCGGATGGGCAGCAAGGCCTATGGCCGCGGGTTGTCCTTGGATGACGCCGAGCCGCAGTCCATGGCGGGCGCGACTCCACCTCCGCCCCCGCCGGCCGCGGCGTCCGCGCCCCTGGCCCAGACCATGCCCTCGGCTCCCTCCGCCACCGGCTCCATCGGCGGAATGGCTCCGAGCACGGAGGCCGCGAAGCCCAAGCCCCAGGAGAAGTCCGCCGGAGCGATGACGGCGCGCGACCTGTCCGCCCAGGCCCAGGCCGCCGCGGACCAGGGCGACCGCGCCCGGGAGGCCCAGCTGCTGCGCGCCGCGCTCGCGGCCGGAGCCAGCGGCAGCGAGCGGCTGGCCCTGCTCTCGCGTCTCTGCGAGTCCGAGTCCGTCCAGGGACGCACCCAGGAGGCCGCCGCCGTCTGCGGGCAGATCATCTCCGAGGCCCCCGGCTCCAGCGCGGCGCAGCTGGCCCAGCGCCGCCTGCGTCAGGCCTCGCCCCCCGCGACTCCGGCTCCGGCTCAGGCCCCGGCCAAGGCCGCTCCGTCCAAGAAGCTTTCGCAGTAGGGGAGGGCGGGGCAGTCCACATGACCGATGCGTCCGGGGCCCGGGTCCTGGATAATGGGGACATGAGGCAGGACGTGCACGCTCCCCCCGTGAACAGCCCTCGGAAGTCTCCGCCGCGCCGGGCCCGCCGTGGCCAGGCCATGGTGGAGTACTCGATTCTCAACTGGGTGCTGATCGTCGCGCTCGTCATCGGCGCCACGGTGCGGATCCGCTGGACCGACGACCGTCAGACCAACGTCATCGACCTGTTCCTCGAGGCGTACCAGATCTATTACGACTCGTTCTATTTCGTGCTGAACCTGCCGTTCCCCTGAGGAACGCAGCGGCTCCGAAGGCAGCGGATCAGCCCGTGTTTCGAGCCGTCCTCCCCGCCGGGCGGGCAGGCTCCGCGGGCTCCGGGGACCCCGGGATTCCGCTTTGTCGCGAGAGGTGGTTTTGACACCTGCTGTGGGGCATGGATAACATTCCGCCCCGTTCGCGCCCTGGCATCGCCCCCTCGTCCGAAGCAGTCCTGCCGCCACGACGGCGCCCCACCGTTCTGGAGCCTTGAACCATGTTGAAGGGTAAGACCCCGCTCGTCGTCGCACTGGTGCTCGGTTTGCTCGCGGGCATCGTGGCCTACTCGGCCATCAAGAAGAAGGAATCGGACGTGCGCCGCGGGTGGAACCTGGTGCCCGTGGTGGTGGCGGGCCAGGACATGCCCGAGGGTTCGGTCATCACGTACGAGATGATCTCCCAGCGCTCCGTGCCGGAGCAGTTCGTCACCTCGTCGGTGGTGAAGCCGGACTCCGCCAACTACATCGTGAACCAGAAGGTGCTGGTGGCGCTGCAGGCCGGCGACCCCATCCTCTGGAGCCAGTTCGAGACGACGAAGGCCGCCGAGCGCCTGTCCACCAAGGTGCAGAAGAAGGCGCGCGCCATCACCATCGAGGCGAAGCAGACCACGTCCGTGGGCGGGTGGATCCGCCCCAACGATCACGTGGACATCATCGGCACGTTCCGTGACCCGCAGACGGACGAGAGCGTCGCCGTGACGCTGCTGCAGAACATCATCGTGGTCGCCACGGGCAAGATCACCGGCACCACGAACATCAACCTCATCCCGGAGAACCAGCGCGAGTACAACAACGTCTCGCTGATGGTGCTGCCGGAAGAGGCGGAGATCCTCGTGCTGGCGGCGGAGCTGGGGCAGCTGACCCTGTCCCTGCGCAACGAGGACGACGTGGACCTCATCGAGGAGCGCGGCCGCGCCACCATCAGCACGCTGCTCTCCGGCGAGCGCACCCGCGTGCTGGAGCAGAAGCGCCGGGAGATCATCCAGATCATCAAGGGCAGCTCGGGCTCCGGTGAATCCGGCGAGCAGCCCCTGCGCTCCAACTTCGCGGAGACGGCGTTCTGGATTCCGCAGCTGCTCACCGGGCCGGACGGCGCGGCGGTGCTGGAGTTCACGGTGCCGGACTCGGTGACGGCGTGGGACGTCTGGGTGCACGCGCTCACGAGGGATCTGCGCGGTGGATCCATGCAGCGCTCCACCCGCAGCGTGAAGGAGCTGATGGTGCGGCCCTACCTGCCGCGCTTCCTGCGCGAGGGCGACCGCGCGGACCTGGAGGTCGTGGTCAACAACGCGGGCACCCAGACGCAGCAGGGCCAGCTCACGTTCGACATCGTGGACCCCGACACGCAGAAGAGCCTGCTCGCGGACTTCGGCGTGAAGGCGGCCGTGCAGTCCTTCACGGTGGCGGCGGGGAAGGGCACGCACCTGCGCTTCCCCATCACCACGCCCGCGCGCGTGGGCCCGGTGGCCTTCCGCGTCGTCGCGAAGACGGGCGCGTTCAGCGACGGCGAGCTGCGCCCCCTGCCGGTGCTGCCCGGCCGCATGCACCTGGCCCAGTCGCGCTTCGCCATGCTGAACAACCAGGACCGCCGGACGCTGACGTTCGAGGACCTGAAGAAGTCGGACGACCCCACGCGCGTGAACGAGCAGCTCGTCGTCACGGTGGACGCGCAGCTCTTCTACTCCGTGCTCCAGGCGCTGCCGTACCTGGTGGACTACCCCTACGAGTGCACGGAGCAGACGCTCAACCGCTTCGTGTCCACGGGCATCGTCTCCAGCCTCTTCGACAAGTATCCGGCGGTGGCGAAGGTGGCCAAGGACCTGAGCCAGCGCAACACGCGCCTGGAGACCTGGGACGACGTGGATCCGAACCGCAAGATGGCGCTGGAGGAGACGCCCTGGCTCAACGAGGCGAAGGGCGGGAAGGACTCCGACGAAGCGCTCCTGCGCGTGCTGGATCCGAAGGTGGCCCAGGCCCAGCGTGTGTCGGCGATGACGAAGCTGCGCAAGTCGCAGAACGCGGACGGCGGCTTCCCCTGGTGGCCGGGCGGTCCGTCGTCTCCGTACATGACGCTCTACATCCTGCACGGCCTGTCGCGCGCCATGGAGCACGGGGTGGAGGTGTCGCCCTCCATGACGGAGCCCGCGTGGGGCTACCTCACCACCCAGTTCCGCAACGACTACGCGAACCGGCTGATGAAGAAGGACCTGGGCTGGGAGTTCCTGACGTTCCTCAACTTCGTGGCGTCGGCATATCCGGACGCGCGCTACACGGGTGAGGCCCTGACGGCGGCCGAGCGGCAGCGCGTGCTCGACTTCTCCTTCAAGCACTGGAAGGAGCACTCGCCGTACCTCAAGGGCTACCTGGCGCTCACGCTGAACCGGGCGAAGCGCACGAAGGACGCGCAGAAGGTCTGGGACAGCGTGATGGACTCCGCGAAGACGTCGCAGGACCTGGGCACGTACTGGGCGCCGGAGGACCGCGGCTGGCTCTGGTACAACGACTCCACGGAGACGCACGCCTTCGCGCTGCGCACGCTTTCCGAGCTGCGTCCGAAGGACCCCCGCCGCGCGGGCCTGGTGCAGTGGCTGCTGTTGGACAAGAAGGTGAGCCACTGGAAGTCCACGCGCGCCACCGCCGAAGCGCTCTACGCCCTGGTGAACTACATGGAGGCGGAGGGCTCGCTGGCCGCGCGCGAGGAGCTGAAGGTGACGGTGGGCCCGAAGGTGGTGACCATGGCCTTCTCGCCCGACGTGTACACGGGGAAGAAGAACCAGGTGGTCCTCACCGGCTCGGAGGTGAACGCGGGCACGGCGTCCACGGTGGTGGAGAAGACGACGCCGGGCTTCGCCATCGCGTCCGCGACGTGGCACTTCTCCACGGAGCAACTGCCCAAGGAGGAGCGCGGTGACTTCTTCCAGGTGTCGCGCCGCTACTTCGTGCGCATCCGCGAGGGCAACCAGACGCTGCTGCGCCCGCTGACGGACGGCGCGAGGCTGCGCCCTGGTGACGAGGTGGAGGTGCAGCTGTCGCTGCGCACGAAGCACGCGGCGGAGTACGTGCACCTGAGGGACCCGCGCGCCGCGGGCCTGGAACCGGAGAACGCGCAGTCCCGCCACAAGTACGACCTGGGCATCGTCTGGTACGAGGAGACGCGCGACTCGGGGACGAACTTCTTCTTCGAGTCGCTGCCGGCCGGTGAGTACACGTTCAAGTACCGGCTGCGCGCGAACCTCGCGGGCACCTTCCGCGTGGGTCCGGCGACGGTGCAGTCCATGTACGCGCCGGAGTTCACCGCGTACTCCACGGGGACGATGCTCACCGTGGACAAGGCGCAGTAGGCCTCACCCGGGGCCGGCGTCCCCACGCGGGGCGCCGGTCCGCTACTCCGCGCAGGTCGCGGCTTCGCCGGTGGGGTGCAGCGTGGCGATGCCGTAGGTGCCGTTGCGCGTGCCGCACCAGATGCGCCAGTTGCCGCCCCCCACGTCCGGCGCCGAGTACACGCCGCCCTCCTTCTTCGCCCCGCCGCGCGCACAGCAGCGCGCGAACGCACGGGTTCCGATGGCGGCGATGGATACGGCATCCTGCGACGTCGAGAAGCCGCCCGTCCGCTTCACGCCGCAGGACCACGGGGCCAGCCCCTTGAAGCGGATGAGGTACTGCTCTCCCGTCACCGCCTCCTCGCCCTTCACCGGGCCCTGGTAGCAGACCTTCCCCTCCGCCTCGAGCTGCGCGTAGCGGGGCAGGAAGTGCAGGCCGCCAATCGGGCCGCGCTGCCAGTCGTCGCCGCAGAAGACGTGCGTGAACGCGTTACGGGGACCGGTGCTCACCCACAGGCCCGTGAGCCATTCGATGTTCGCCTGCTTCGAGCCCGGACGGCCCGCCGCGGAGAGGGCGCGCTGGATCCGCGCGTCGTCGTAGTGCTTCGCGAAGAAGCGCTGCACGTCCCCGGCGCTCACGCTCGCGTCGGGCCGCGCGGGGCACAGATCCAACACCTCGCGGTCCAGCGCGGACAGCGCCGGGGCCTTGGCGAAGAGGGGCGGTTGATCACACGTGCTCGCGCAGGCCGCGTCGCTAGGAGCTGGAGCCGCCGCGCGGCCCGCGGGGGCACGCACCACCACGGTGGCCTCTTCCTCGTCGCCAGCACTTCGGGCGGCCTGCTGCTGGCGGGTGTTCTCCCGGTCCGCGCGCACGAGCGCGTCCGTGTCCGGTGCCTTCTGGACGGCATCCGTGGGCGTGCCGTCGCAGAGCACCCAGCCTTCCGCCTTGGGCCCCTGGAGCTTGCACCACGCGCGGTCCGGGCCGCCCTTCTTCACCAGCGGATAGGACACGCCCGGCTGCACGGAGAAGACGACCTTGGAGGACTCGGGCTGGTCCACCGCGTCCACGGCGTCGTCGGTGACGAACACGCCGCTGCCCGCGAGGGCAACAGGGGCGGTGGAGAGGGCCAGGAAGAAGCAGGCGAGCGACCCGGAGAGGCGCATGGTGCGCCGGACTCTAACAGGGGCGCCGGAAGCCCGCTGTTCCCCGGTTGCGCCCGGCGCCGCACCGCGAAATAAGAGCGCCCGATATGAAACCGATGAATTTCCGAGGCCGCTGGGTGCTCATTACCGGCGCGTCGTCCGGCCTGGGGCTGGAGATGGCCCGCCTGCTCGCGAAGGAGCACGGCGCCCACATCATCGCCGTCGCCCGCCGCGAGGACCGGCTCACCGCGCTCAAGGCGGAGCTGGAGTCCGCGCACGGCGTGCAGGTGCTGCCCCTGGCCGCGGACCTCAGCCGGCCCGGCGATGCCGAGCGCGTCTTCGAGACCGCCACGTCCGGCCGCACCGTCGACGGCGTCATCCTCAACGCCGGCGTCACCTACTTCGGCCACGCGCTGGAGCAGCAGCCCGAGTCCTTCGACGCGATGCTGGCCACCAACATCACCAGCGTGGTGCGCATGTCGCAGCGCTTCGGCGCGCACTTCGCGAAGCGGGGCGGGGGAGGGGCGTTGATGCTCGTCGCCAGCACCGCGGGCTTCGCGCCGCTGCCGTACCAGACGGCCTACGCGGCCACGAAGTCGTTCGTCATCAGCTACGGGCGCGGCCTGGCCTACGAGCTGCGCAAGGCGGGCGTGTCCGTCACCGTCTTCGCGCCCGGCGGCATCGCCACGGAGATGCTGTCGGTGTCCGGCCTGGACCGGAAGTTCAAGGCGGGCGACGTGGGCATCATGTCCGCGGAGGCCTGCGCGCGCATCGCCGTGGAGGCGTTCGTGCACCGCCGCGAGCTCTCCGTGCCCGGCGTCCTCAACCGCTTCCTCGCGACGCTGATGAAGCTCCTGCCCCACGGCTTCATGATGGGGCGCTCGGCCGCGCTGTACGAAGGCGCGCTGCCGAAGGAGCCGCCCGCGCCGTGACTTCAGCGCGGGCGGTGCACGACGGCTTCAGGCCAGCTTCACCCGCGTCACCTTCAGCTTGCCCACCTGCACGGTGTACTCGCCGGCCCCCAGCTCCGCCTTGGGGTCGGTGACCTTCTCACCGTTCACCTTCACGCCGCCCTGGGCCATCATCTTGCGCGCCTCGGTGGCGGAGGCGACGAACTTCGTCTCCGGCAGGAGCTTCGTGACGAGCAGCTTCTCCGCGCCCGCGAGCGACACCTCCACGAGCGGCAGGTCCTCCGTGGACAGCTCCTTCTTGGCGAAGCGCTTCTCGAAGTCCTCCGCCGCCTTGCGCCCGGCCTCCTCGCCCTGGAAGCGCGAGGCCATCTCCTGCGCGAAGGCGACCTTCGCGGCCTTGGGGTGCGCGGCGCCGGACTTCGTCTTCTCCTCCAGCTCCAGCACCTGCTTGAGCGGCATGGAGGACAGCAGCTTGTAGTACCGCCACATCAGGTCGTCGGTGATGCTCATCAACTTGCCGAAGATGTTGTCCGCCGACTCGTCGATGCCCACGTAGTTGTCCAGGCTCTTGGACATCTTGTTGCCGGTGATGACGCCGTCCACCAGCTTCGCGTCCAGGCCCTCCAGGATGGGGCCGGTCATGATGACCTGCGGCTCCAGGCCCTCTTCCTTCATCAGCTGGCGGCCGACGAGCAGGTTGAAGAGCTGATCCGTCGCGCCCAGCTCCACGTCCGCCTTCAGCGCCACGGAGTCGTAGCCCTGCAAGAGCGGGTAGAGGAACTCGTGGATGGCGATGGAGGTGTTCTCCCGGTAGCGCTTCTTGAAGTCGTCGCGCTCCAGCATGCGCTGCACGGAGTAGCGCGCGGCCAGGCGGATCATCCCCTCGGTGCCCAGCGCGTCGAGCCACTCCGAGTTGAACTTCACCACCGTCTTGTCCGGGTCCAGGACCTTGAAGACCTGCTGCTTGTACGTCTCCGAGTTGACCTTCACCTGCTCGCGGGTGAGG
>NZ_RAWL01000321.1:0-10183 GCF_003668885.1 Corallococcus sp. AB049A
GCCCCGGCCCGCGCCAGGACGGGCGCCCGCCCCGCCGCGCCGCCGCCGAGCGACGACGCCACCAACGTGCGCAGCATGGAGGACATCGCCCGGGAGAAGGCCCAGCGTGCCGCTCCCGTCCGGACTGGCTCCGCCAAGGCCGCTCCCGCTCGCGCGCCGGCCCCTCGCCGCGCACCGGCTCCCGTCGAGGAGGACGAGGACGACTCCGCGGACGCGGGGGTGGATCCCTGGTCCAAGGAGGCCCGCGAGCTGGAGACCGCGCGCTCCCCCATCGATGATCCGGAGGTCCTGCTGGACGACGCGCGCTCGTTCCTGCGCGAGCTGGAGGGCGGCGACCGCATCGCGTTCTGGGGCGCGGCGCTGGTGGTGCTCTCCTGCTTCATGCCGTGGAAGGAGACGGCGGAGGATGGTGACTTCCTGGGCCTCATCAGCCTGGGCTTCATCTCCTTCCTCTTCGCCGTCGCGACCATGGTCTTCGTGGGCCTGCGCTCGCGGCAGGTGATGAGCTGGGTGAACCCCATGCTGCCGTGGGGCGCGCAGATGGTCTGCAGCGTCATCAGCCTCGTGTGGTCGCTGGTGTTCCTGAAGATCTCCTCGGACACCACGCTGGTGCCGTCGCCGCTGGGCAACGCGGAGATGATGAACTCGTCACCGAGCATCGGGTGCTTCCTGGGCATCCTCGGCGGCGTCATCGCGGTGCTGGGTGGCCTGATGGGGCTGAAGCGCCAGGAGGGGTAGGCCCGCGAGGATTTCGCTGCCGCGCCGGAGGGGAGGCGGGCTACCGTCGCCCGCCACCATGTCCGACGCCTCGCCCCTCTCCCGCCTCCTCGACGCGCTGGGTTCGGCCGTCGTGGGCCAGCCCCGCGTGCTGACCGACCTGGTGACGGCCTTCCTCGCGCGCGGCCACGTGCTGCTGGAGGGCGTGCCCGGGGTCGCCAAGACGCTCACCGCGCGCAGCATGGCGGGGGCCCTGGGCCTGTCCTTCTCCCGCGTGCAGTTCACCCCGGACCTGATGCCCGCGGACATCCTGGGCACCAACGTCTTCCAGCCGCAGACGCAGACCTTCCGGCTGATCAAGGGCCCCGTCTTCACGGAGGTCCTGGTCGCGGATGAGATCAACCGCACGCCGCCCAAGACGCAGGCGGCGCTCCTGGAGGCCATGGAGGAGCGGCAGGTCACCATCGACGGCGCCAGCCACGCGCTGCCGCCGCACTTCTTCGTCGTCGCCACGCAGAACCCGCTGGAGCTGGAGGGCACCTATCCCCTCCCCGAGGCGCAGCTGGATCGCTTCCTCATGCGCGTGCGCGTGGGCTACCCGGACGGCGACGGAGAGACCGCGCTGCTGCGCGCCTTCCACCAGCGCGAGGGCCGGCCGCCACAGGTGTCTCGCGTCCTGGACGAGGCCACGCTGACCGGGCTGCAGGACCGCGCGGCCCGCGTCGCGTGCGACGACTCCATCCTCCAGTACGTGGTGCAACTGGTGCGCGACACCCGCGCCCACCCCCGCGTGCGGCTGGGTGCCAGCCCCCGCGCCGCGCAGGCCCTGCTCGCCGCGGCCAAGGCGCGCGCCGCGCTGCGCGGCACCGACTTCGTCACCCCGGACGACGTGAAGGACGTGACCCCCAGCGTCCTCAACCACCGCCTGCTCCTCAAGGCCGAGGCGGAGGTGGAGGGCGTCACCGCGGATGACGTGCTGAAGCAGATGCTCGAACGGGTGCGAGTGCCCCGGTGAGCGTCGGGCGCCCCGTCCCCAGCGGCCTCGCCGTGGCGCTGTTCGCCGGAGCGCTGGTGCCCGCCGCGCTCGCGGTGGCGAGTCCCGCCTTCGGGTGGCTGGCGCTCGCGGTGGACGTGGCCGTGCTGCTGCTCTGCGCGGTGGACTTCCTGCGCGCGCCGCACGCCCGCGACGTCGAAGCGCGCCGCGAGGTGGAGCCCATCCTCTCCTCCGGCGTGGACAATCCGGTGCACTGGGAGCTGCGCTCGCGCTCGGACCGGCCCGTGCGCGGCGAGCTGCGCGACGAGCCGCCCCTGGACGTGGAGAGCCATGGCCACCGGCAGCCCTTTGCGCTGGAGCCGGGGGAGCCGGGTGGCGCCTCCACGCGGCTGACGTACCGGGTGCATCCGCCCTCGCGGGGCGACGCGCGCTTCGGCGACGTGAACCTGCGCCTGATGGGGCCACTGGGCCTGTGCTCGCGGCAGGTGACGCTGCCCGCGGGCCAGGACGTGAAGGTGTACCCGGACCTGCGCGCCCTGTCCCGCGAGGCGCTGACGCTGGCGCGCGCGTCCGAAGCCGTGTCCGCGCGCACGCTGCTGCGCAAGTCGGTGGAGGGCCGCGAGTTCGAATCGCTGCGCGAGTACCGCCCCGGCGACGACTACCGCCACATCGACTGGAAGTCCTCCGCGCGCCACGGACACACGCTGGTGCGCACGTGGCAGCCGGAGCGGAACCAGCCCGTGCTGCTGCTCCTGGACTGCGGCCGTCACATGGCGGGCCGGGTGCAGGGGCGCAGGAAGCTGGACCACGCGGTGGACGCGGCGCTGCGGCTGGCGCGCGTGAGCCTGGACGCGGGCGACGTGGTGGGCGTGCTCGCGTTCGCCAGCGACGTGCGCGCCTTCCTCCCCCCGCGCAAGGGCGCGGAGCACCTGCGCCTCATCACGGAGTCCCTGTACCGCGCGGAGGCCGGCCTGGAGGAGAGCGACTACGGGCGCGCGTTCGACTTCGCCTTCGCCCGCCAGACGCGCCGCGCGCTGGTGGTGCTCTTCACCGACCTGGTGGATCCGGACGCGTCCGCGGGCCTGCTCACGCGCACGCTGGCCCTGCGCCCCCGGCACCTGCCCGTCGTCGCGTCGCTCTTGGACGAGGACCTGGAGGCCGCCGCCACCGATGTGCCCGGCGACGCGACGTCCGCCTACGCGCGCCAGGCCGCGTCCCGCATGGAGTCCGAGTACCGCCGCACCGCCACCACGCTGCGCGACGCGGGGGCGCTGGTGGTGCGCGCACCGGCTCGCGGCTTCGGCTCCGCTGCACTCAACGTGTACCTGGACGTGAAGGCGCGCGGGCGGCTCTGAGCGCTCACAACGCATTCGTCAAGCCCTTTGAAACATTCCAGCGCTCGCGCATGCGCGCATCACTTCGCCGAACAGCAGGCTTGCCAATCGCGCGGAGGCCGAGTTTTCGGCCTCGGGGAGGACCCCCTTTACAGATGCCGATCGCTGCCCAGAATGGCGCGCCTCAACTGTTCGCGCGCACGCGCGCACGCTCCAAACCGGACGGGAGGCGGGACTTGGCGGAGGTCGCGAGGGGTTTGAAGCTGGAGGTCGAGGCGGACGCCGCTGCCATCGCGGCCCAGGCCGCGGAGGAGCTGGAGCTCGCGGAAGCGGCGCTGACGCCCTTCCATGAACGGCTGCTGGCCGAGGAGTTGCTCGCGCGCAGCGGTGACACCCAGCAGCGGCTGGCGAACGCGCTGGCTGAAGCGAAGGTGGACCTCAACCCCCACCAGGTCGAAGCCGCGATGTTCGCGCTGGATGCTCTCTCGCGCGGCGGCTGCATGCTCGCGGACGAGGTGGGCCTGGGGAAGACCATCGAGGCGGGCCTCGTCGTCGCCCAGCTGATGGCCGAGGGCAAGAACCGTATCCTCATCCTGGCCCCGGCCGTGCTGCGCGCGCAGTGGAATGCGGAGCTGCGCGAGAAGTTCGACCTGGACAGCGTCCTCGTCGACGGCCGGGACGTGAAGAAGCACAACAACTGCTTCGACCAGCCCTTCCCCGTCATCTGCTCGCACCCGTTCGCGGCGAACAAGTCCGCGCTCGTGTCGGAGATTCCCTGGGACCTGGTCATCATCGACGAGGCCCACCGCCTCCGGAACGCGCACCGGCCCAACAACAAGACGGGCCAGGCGCTGCGCGCGTCGCTGGCGGGCCGCCCCAAGCTGCTGCTCACCGCCACCCCGCTCCAGAACGACCTGATGGAGCTGTTCGGCCTGATGTCGCTGCTGGACGAGCAGATCCTGGGCCCCGAGCACGCCTTCCGCAGCCGCTACCGCGCCGACGAGGGCGGCGGCATGACGGAGGCCGCCGCGTGCGAGCTCAAGGAGCGGCTGGCCCCGGTGGTGCAGCGCACGCTGCGCCGTCAGGTGCGCGAGTACGTCCGCTACACCAACCGCCGCAGCATCGTGGAGGACTTCCTCCCCTCCCCCGAGGAGCACGACCTCTACGAGAAGGTCAGCGAGTACCTGGCGCGCTCGGAGGCGGCGGCCATCGAGCCGGGCAAGAAGACGCTGCTGACGCTGTGCTACCGCAAGCTGCTGGCCTCCTCCACGTTCGCCATCGCGCCCACGCTGCGCCGGCTGTCGGAGAACCTGGAGAAGCGCCTGGCGGCCGCGCGGCTGGGACAGCAGGCCCTGGCGCTCTTCGAGCCGGAAGAGGCCAAGCAGTTCGTGGAGGAAGGCGAGGAGTGGTCCGACGACCCCTCCAAGGCGCCCCAGGTCCGCACGCTGGAGCAGGAGGTCTGGGAGCTTCGCCAGTACGCGGACCTCGCGGACTCCATCCGCACCAACGCCAAGGGTGAGGCGCTCAAGCGCGCGCTGGACCGCACCTTCGCGGTGATGCGCACGCACTCCTGGCCGGAGAAGGCGCTCATCTTCACGGAGTCCAAGCGCACGCAGCAGTACCTCTTCAACCTGCTGTCGGAGCACGGCTACCGGGGGAAGATCTCGCTCCTGTCCGGCGACGCCGGCGGCACGCCCGAAGAGCGCAAGGCGCTGGTGGACGAGTTCCGCAACAAGACGCAGATCCTCATCTGCACGGAAGCGGGCGCGGAGGGGCTCAACCTCCAGTTCTGCAACCTGGTGGTGAACTACGACCTGCCGTGGAACCCGCAGCGCGTGGAGCAGCGCATCGGCCGGTGCCACCGCTACGGCCAGCAGCGCGACGTGCTGGTGCTCAACTTCCTCAACCGCCAGAACGCCGCGGACGCGCGCCTCTTCGAGCTGCTGGAGAAGAAGCTCAACCTCTTCGACGGCGTGTTCGGCGCGTCCGACGAAATCCTGGGCGCGCTGGAGAGCGGCGTCGACTTCGAGCGGCGCGTGCTGGACATCTACCAGTCCTGCCGCGACCCGAAGGACATCAACGCCGCCTTCGACAAGCTGCGCGAGGAGCTGGAGGGCAGCATCAGCCAGCGCATGACGTCCATGCGCTCCGTGGTGCTGGAGCGCTTCGACGGCGACGTGCGCCGCCGGCTGCGCGTGGCGGGAGACGCGGCCAAGGAAGTGGTGGCCAAGCGCCAGCAGGAGGCGCGGGCGCTCACCGGCTCCGTGCTGGGAAGCCGCACCTCCGGACGGCTCCAGGTGGCCAAGGCCGCCTACGCGGTGCGCGACCGCACCCAGGACTCCGTCAGCTACCTGCAGCTGGACGCGGCGGGCCTGCCCTCGCGGCTGGCGCGGCTGGCCGGCAGCGAGGGCTGGTGGTTCGTCTACAAGTTCGAAACGACGGGCCTCAAGCCGGAGGAGAAGCTGGTCCACCTGGTGCTGGTGAAGGACCGGGACGGCGGCTTCCGCGCCCTGCCGCTGACGGACGGCGTCCACTTCACCAAGCTCGACGCCAAGGAAGAGAAGCGCCGGCAGCCCGCGCCGGTGTCGGTCCAGCTCATGCAAGAGCAGTCGCTCATGACCGCCAAGGATGAGCTGATCCGGGCCGCGGAGCGGCGCAACGCGCTGGAGCTGGACAAGGCCAAGGAGCGCGCGGACCGCTACGTCGAGGACTGCCTGATGGAGTCTCGCGAGGTGGTGGAGGCCGCCCGCCAGGCGTGGTTCGAGGCGCGCAAGGAGGTCTCCGGCATCGAGGACGTCGCGGAGCGCGCGAAGGCGCGGGCGCACTCGGACCGGATGGAGCGCGACTACCGCCGCAAGCTGGCGTCGCTGCGCAACGAGGAGGAGAAGCGCTACGCCTCCAAGGACCGGCAGATGGCGGAGCTGGCGAACAAGGCCCGCGTGACGGAGAAGCGCACCCTCATCGCGTCCGCTTACTTCTGGCTGTCCTGAGGCCCGTCGTCACAGGGGCTTGAGCCGAACCCACGTCGCGCCCCAGCCTCCGTCCGCCTCGGAGGCGGTCCGGAAGCTTTCGACCTCGGGCAGCGTGGGCAGCAGGGACTGCACGGTGCGCCTCAGCGCGCCCGTGCCCTTGCCGTGGATGATGCGCACGTCCAGCACGCCCTTCTGGCGGCAGGCCCAGACGTACTCGGTGACGAGGTCCTTCACGTCGCGGGGCTGGAAGAGATGCAGATCGAGGTTCCCATCGACCGGAATTTCTACCGCTCCCAGTTCGCCTCCGAGCTCATCTGGCGTGGGCGGGGGCTCCGGACCCTCCGGCGGCAGGGGCGGGAGTGGCTTTCGGCGTGACACCGTAGCGGGCCTCCTCCTGGCGCTGCTTCTCCTCGGCCGCCAGGCGCTGTCGCTCGCGCGCGAGCCGGAACTGCTCCTTGAGGCTGGTGATTTCCCCCTTCAGCGAGGAGATCTCCTCCTTCACCGCGCCCTGGTGGGGCGTGCCCGTCAGGTCCAGGGCGTTGGCCGCACGCTTGCCCTCCGACCCCGCACCACCAGCGGAGGTCATCTGCATCAGGAGTGCGGCCAGGGTCATCACCATCATGGCCTTTCACGTAAGCAAGCGCCGTGCTCGCGCGCAAGTCATGTCGCGTGGGCAACGCCCCGCTGGCTGCCCTCCTCTTTGTATGACACGACGCGTTCCGCGAGCCGGACGGCGGACAGGGGGGCGCTGCCTTCCGCCTTGTTGTTGATGGTCACGAAGACGGGGCGCTCGCGCCGCACGGCGGCCATGCACACGCGGGCCAGCACGTCGCGCGTGCCGGCGTCTTCGTCCACCAGGCGGTTGAACGGCGCGTAGCGGGCGTAGGCCTCCTCGTAGCCCAGGTTCGGCGGCAGCATCCAGCGCACCACCACGCTGCGCGCTTCGAAGGCGCGCGTGAGCTTCGCCTGCCGCGCGACGGGCGGCATGTGGGCCCACACCGCGAGCACCGGGCTCACGCCCGTGTCCGCGAGCGCCTGGGCGAAGCCCTCCGTGAGCAGCTCCTCGTTGCGCACCTCCACCGCGTACAGCGGGCCCTTGGGCAGCGCGGAGAAGAACGCGTGCAGCCGCTCCACGAAGCGGCCCGCTCCGCCCAGCGCCGCGGGGTCCTGTGGCGGGAACTGGAAGACGAGCGGTCCGGCCTTGGTGCCCAGCCCCTCCAGGAACGGCGCCACCACGTGGTCCACGGCGTAGGCCGCCTGGAGGAAGCGGTCGTTCACCTGCCCCCGGTGCGCGCCATAGCGCTCGTGCACGGGGAAGCGCGCCAGCGTGCAGGCCTCGTGGGCCTTCACCAGGAAGCGGAAGCCGTCCGGCACCTGCTGGGCATACTCGGCGAACGTGCTGGCCGGCACCGGCGCGTAGAACGTCCGGTCGATGCCCACCGTGCGCAGCACCGGGTGGTGCGCGTAGGCGGCCAGGCCCTCGCGCGCCAGCTGGGTGGTGCTGGCCTCGTGGTCGTAGACGAGCCCGGTCCACCCCGGGAAGGTCCACGACGACGTGCCCAGGTAGACGCCCTGGGGAAGCTGCTCGCCCAGCACGCGCAGGCCGTCGGACGGCTCGGCGGGGCCCACCGGCTGGGTCCGGCGCCGCGACGTGGCCGGCGGCTCCTCCACGGCCCCGGTGAAGAGGTCGAACTGCGCGGGTCGTCGCGGTGCGCTCATGCGTTCAGCTCCTCTCCTCCGGTGGGAGCCCTGGGTGTAATCCCGCCGCCCAGGCGATGCAGCAGGTTGCCCGGATTCAAGGGGACGTTCCAGGTTTCTGGCACGCCCTCCAGGCGGACGGGCCCGCACGGCCGGTCCTCCCCTCCATGGGACTGTCTGTGATTGGACGTGGGTCCCAATGCAAATGCAGTCGCATCAGCGTAAGCTCCTCAAACCAAGAAATTCTTGGTCCGTGCTGTAAAGCTTGAGCGTCGTTGCAGCGGCCGGGGGGCCCCATGGACTGGTCGTTGACCGCATCGCTCCTCGCGGAGCGGGATGGACGGCCCATCGTCGTGATGGACCGGCGCGGCCGCATTGAACTGGCCAATGCCGCGTTCACGTCGCTCTTGGGCCGGCCCCGTGAGGAATTGCTCGGGCGCCGCTGGACGGAGGTCTGCACGCCGCGCGAGCACGCGCGCGAGGTGGGCCGGGCGCTGCGGGCCATCTTCACCAGCGCCGAGTACCGGCTGGAGACGGACGTGCTCACGCGCGACGGAGCGCGTCTGCCGGTGGAGCTGGACGTGGCCGCCGTGGGCCGGCCGCCGCTGCGCCTGGTGGCCATCGTCACCCGCGCGTCCCCGCCCCGCGTCGTCCCCGAGCGCTCCGTTCTCCCGGAGCCGCCCCCGGCCACGGGGACGCGCCGGGACCTGAGCTATGAAATCTCCACCGAGCTGGCGTCGTTCGGGACGCTCAAGGCGGTCTGGACCGACGGACAGGCGCGGCAGGAGGAGATGGTGGGCCGGTCGTGCTTCGGTGCCTTCGCGCACCGGGACGCGCCCTGCCTGGACTGTCCGCTGACGGCCGCGTCCCCACCCTCCTGGCCGCACACCATCGTGCGCCAGGCGTCCGGGCACGCCGAGGGCTACGAGGTCATCACCGCCACGCCCACGGGCGCGGGCACCGCGCGCGTCAGCGTGCACACCATCGGGGATGACACGCTCAGCGGCCTCTTCGAGGCGAAGGTGCGGCGCATGGCGAGCGCCGCGCGGCTGTCCGAACGCGAAGGCGATGTGTTGCGATATCTCGCGCTCGGCCGCTCGCCCACCGACATCTCGACGGTGTTGGGGATTACCGAGCGCACGGTGAAATTCCACCAGGCGAACCTGCTCCGGAAGCTGGGAGCGGAGACGCGGTACGACCTGCTCCGCCTGTTCTTCTAAGCAGGGCACCTTCCGCAGGGCATTGAGTTGACGGTGCTGGAGCTGGAGGCGCAGCCGGGCTCGCAGCCGCTTGATGGGACAGACCAACTGGTACCGCCCCGCGCCCGCGGCCACGGGCGCGCCCGTGGAGGACGCGCCGCGCCCGGCCCGCTCCGGCGCTAGACCTTGAGGCGGATGGCGCCCGGCACCAGCGTCATGGTGCAGGGCAGCCGGCCCGGCGTCTCGCCGTCCACGTCCAGGAACACGTCGCCCGTCAGGGACTCCGCGTGGAGCGTGCGGCAGCGCAGCCGCCGCGTGCCCTTCCAGGTGACGTGGTCGCCGTTGTAGACGCCCTTGGACTTGAGGACGAAGTCGGACAGGCCGTAGTTGGACCAGATGGTGATGTCGAACAGGCCATCATGCGTCACGGCCTCCGGCGCCACGAACATGCCGCTGCCGAAGTAGCGCCCGTTGGCCACGGCCACCGCGGTGACGCTCACCGTCTCCGGCTCGCCGCCGTCCACCGTGAGGCGCACCTGCCGCTCCTGGTACTTCAAGAGGCCCTTCACGGTGCCCCACATGAAGCTCAGGTTGCCGCCCAGCGCCTTGCTGCCCTGGTTCACCTCGCGGGCCACCACCGCGCTCACGCCGAACGACGCGATGTTCGCGAAGAAGCGCGTGGCCGGCTTGCCGTCGTTGTCGATGAACTCCAGCCGCCCCACGTCGAAGGGCTCGGTCTTCTCCGTGCGCAGCCGCTCCAGCGCGGACGTCAGCTCCAGGTCCCACCCGAAGGTGCGCCGGAAGTCGCCGCCCGTGCCTCGGGGCAACAGGCCCAGCGTGGCCTGGGGGTTGATGACCTGTCCGTCGCGGAAGAAGCCGTTGGTGACCTCGTTGAGGGTGCCGTCGCCGCCCACCGCGACGATGCACTCATAGCCGTCGTCGATGGCCTGCCGCGCCAGACGCGCCGCATCCATGCCGCCGCTGGTGAAGCCGTACCCGAACTCGCCGAGCACCTTGCCCACCTGCGCGGAGATCTCCACCCATCGCTTCCCCGTCTGCCCGTTGGCGCTGCGCGGGTTGACCACGAGGAACGTCTTCATTCAGTGCCTTCTCCCTGCTGCCAGAACGGCCTGTTTACGCAATTGTGGGCCCAGGCTCCACTCCGCGACCCATGGGAGGGCCTCGGCGCCCGGGGTGTTTGTCACCCGGCCCCGTCCATGCTGGGCTCTTTTTCCCCCTGTTTTCGTCCCGGCCCCCGAGTGAACTCCC
>NZ_RAWL01000322.1:0-10174 GCF_003668885.1 Corallococcus sp. AB049A
GGGGGGCGCCGGTCATGATGCGCGCGCAGGTGCCCGGGACGACCTCCCGGGTGGGGCGCCTGCCGGCGAACACCGTCTCGCCCACCGTGAGGCGCACGGGCAGGGGGCCCGTGAGGTCCCCGGCGCGCACCGCGTAGCCGTCCATGGCGGAGTTGTCCCAGGGGGGCAGGGTGCGGCGGGCGAGGACGTCCTCGGCCAGCGCGCGGCCCAGGGCGTCGTCCCCGGGCACCCACTCGGTGGGCAGCGGCGTGCACAGCCCGAGGATCCGCGCTCGGGCCTCCTCCACCGGCAGCAATGCGGGGGCGTCACTCATGCTGTTTTCCCACCCAAAGTCCGTGAGAAAATCAAGTGTTAGTTTGACAGCCCAGCTGATCATCGTTACAAGCAATCGTGATCGCGAGGCTCGCGTCCAACAGCAGGGGCGTCCCGCCAACCCGTTGATAGCACACGGGAAATTTCCAAGGAGACAGCGTCGATGGCCAAGCCCAAGTCCGGGGCGAAGAAGCCGACTCCCGCTGCAAAAGCCGGTGCGAAGCCTGCCGCGAAGAAGGACAACGCGGCCCGCCTGGATCTGATCAGGAACGCCTCGAAGAAGGTGGCGACGGCCGCGACGAAGGTCGTCAAGGCGGTCGCTGAAGGGGCGAAGGGCAAGGTCGCGGCGGCGAAGAAGGCGGTGGCGGAGAAGGTGGAGAAGGCCCCCGCCGCCAAGAAGGCAGCGGCCAAGGCGGCTCCTCCTGCTCCCGCGGCGCCTCCCGCGAAGGCCGGCAAGGCCGGCAAGGCCGCCCCCGCGGCGAAGGCCGCGCCCGCCGCCCCTGCCGCGGCCGGCAAGAAGGGCGCTGGCAAGGCCGGGGGCAAGTCTCCCATGTCCGTCCCCGCGGGCCCGCCCGTGGAGAAGCCCCGTCCGCGCGCCACGAAGCTTCCGCCCGTGGGCGAGCCGCTGACGAAGCGTGAGATGGAGCAGCTGCTCACGGCCGGCGAGGGCCGCGGCGTGATGGGCGAGGGCAGCCTCAAGGGCCGCCTCATCCTCAGCGGCGAGATGCCCCACCTGGTCGTCGTGGGCCGCGACAAGCGCGAGCTGACGTTCCTGTTGCAGGGACCGGATCAGGAAGTGCTGCCGGCGTACGTGGACCACAAGGTCTCCGTGGTCGGCCTCATCAAGAAGACCACCAACCACAGCGGCGTGGTGGAGGTGCGCAAGTACTCCGCCAAGAAGCCGGAGGTGGAGGAGGTCGCGCCGCCCCCCTCGGACTCGGAGCCGAAGCTGCGCTACCTGTCGCCCGGCGAGGTCTCCATGGCCGTCGCCGCGGGCATGGGCGCGGGCATCAAGGGCTTCGCCAGCATCCGGGGCAACCTGGAGATGATGGGCGAGGACTTCGTGCTCGTCGTGTCCAACGGCGGCACGCGCCAGCAGGTGTCCTTCGCCATCGAGGGCAAGGCGGCGGTGAAGAGCCTGCGCAAGCACGTGGGGCAGACGCTCCAGGTGACGGGCGTGGTGGACAAGACGTCCGGCTGGGGCGGCCGCATCGCCGCGGAGATGGTGGAGCCGCGTCCGTCCGAGGCCCGCTCGGTGTCTCGCGACGAGATGGAGCTGGTGCACATCGAGGGCGAGGTGCCCACGTCCGTGGACGTGAAGCTCAACCACGGCCTCACGGTGCGCCTGCCGGAGCAGCCCGGCGCCACCTGGGCCATCGAGCCCACGCTGGCCAAGCGCGTGGGCCTGCGCGAGGCCAACTTCGAGCCCGGTCCCTCCGGCGGCCCGGCCACCCGCGAGTTCTTCTTCACGCCGCGCAACCCCGGCAACTTCGAAGTGGAGTTCTTCCTCGCCAAGGCGTTCACGCCGGGCGTGGTGGAGCGCTCCTTCAAGATCAACGTCACCGTCAAGCCCTGAGGGCTTGGACGCACGGGCCCTCCCTGGACCGCAAGGTCCTCCAGGGAGGGCGAATGGGGGCCGGGGGGTTCCCGCCCGCACCCTTCGGGCTTACCCGTTCCCTCAGCGGCCTTGCCGCGTCCCCACCGTGAGCATTTCCCAAGACCACATCCGACAGCTGCTCGCTGAAGCCGACCATCCCCTGGGCCTGAAGGAGCTCCTTCGCCTGGGAGGCCTGAACCCCGGCCAGCAGACCGACCTCAAACGCGCCCTGCGTGAGCTGGTGCGCGCGGGCGCCATCGTCAAGGACGGCAAGCGCTTCCGCCTGGAAGGCCCGCGCACGCCTCGCGCGCCGGATTCCGGCTTCGAAGCCCGCCGCGACCTGTCCTCGCCTCCCCTCAAGAAGCGGGGCCCGGCCCCGGGCAGCGGGCGCGAGGAGCGCCGGGGCGGCTTCCGGGACGATGGTCCCCGGGGCGGCGGCAACCTCCGGCGCTCGCTCCAGCGGGGCTCCCGCGACGACCGCTTCGAGGACTCCAGCCAGCCCGCGGTGGAGGGCATCCTCCACATGCACCGGGACGGCTTCGGCTTCGTGCACCCGGTGTCCGGCGAGGGGGAGAACATCTTCCTGCCGCCGGGCGAAGCGCAGCGGGCCCTGGACAACGACCGCGTCCTCGTGGAGGTGGCGGGGCGGCCGGGCCGCTTCGAGGGCCGGCTGGTGCGCGTGGTCAACCGGCGGCGTGAGCTGGCGGTGGGCACGTACGTGGCGCAGGGCCGGCACTCGCTGGTGATGACCACGGACACGAGCCTGCCGGGCCCCATCCGCGTGCCGGCGACGCAGATGGCGCGCGACGGCGACCTGGTGAAGGTGCGGCTGGGCGTGGGCGCGGACCTGCTGGAGCCCGGGCAGGGGCTGTTCGGCGAGGTGGCCGGTTCGCTGGGGCGTCCCGGCGACCCGAGCGCGGAGGTGCTGGGGTCGGCCTTCGCGCATGGCTTCTCCGACGAGTTCCCGCCGGAGGTGATGGACGAGGCGGACGCGTTCGCGGTGAAGGTCACGGAGGCGGAGGCCACCGAGGGCAACCGCCGCGACCTGCGCCAGATGCCGCTCATCACCATCGACGGCGAGGACGCGCGCGACTTCGACGACGCCGTGTACGCGGAGGCCCAGGCCGGAGGCTGGCGGCTGGTGGTGGCCATCGCGGACGTGTCGCACTACGTGAAGGAGCGCACCGCGCTGGATGCGGAGGCGCTCAACCGCGCGACGTCCGTGTACCTGCCGGACCGCGTGCTGCCCATGCTGCCGGAGCGGCTGTCCAACGGCATCTGCTCGCTGCGCCCGGATGAAGACCGGCTGTGCATGGTGGCGGACATGACGTTCGACCGCCACGGCCAGCGCCGCTCGCACGAGCTGTACCCGGCGGTGATGCGCAGCGTGGCGCGCTGCACGTACAACGAGGTGCAGGACGTCCTGGACGGCAAGGACGTGCCGCACCGCGACTTCCTCAAGCCCCAGTTCGAGCAGTTGATGGCGCTGGCGCGCGCGCTGATGGGCATGCGCAAGGCGCGAGGCGCCATCGACTTCGACGTGCCGGAGCACAAGGTGGTGCTGGGCGAGGACGGCGTGCCGCTGCGCATGGAGAAGCGCGAGCGCAAGGACAGCCACCGGCTCATCGAGGAGTGCATGCTGGCCGCCAACGAGGCGGTGGCCACGTACTTCCAGGACGAAGGACTGCCCACGGTGTACCGGTTCCACGGCGAGCCGGATCCGCAGAAGCTGGCGGCGTTCGCGGTGCTGGCGGAGGCGTACGGCTTCCAGCTGGACGTGGAGAACGGCGTGTCGTCCAAGGAGCTGGACGCGTTCATCACGCAGCTGGAGGGACACCCGGAGCAGCGCGCGCTGAACCAGCTCCTGCTGCGCTCCATGATGCAGGCCGTGTACACGTCGACGCGCGTGGGCCACTACGGCCTGGCGGCGGAGAACTACCTGCACTTCACGTCGCCCATCCGGCGCTATCCCGACCTGCTGGTGCACCGCATCCTGAAGGCGGTGTGGGCGCGCAAGGGCAAGAAGCCCTCGGACGCGCAGCTGGACCGGGAAGAGGAGCGGCTGGAGGGCATGGCGCAGCAGTGCTCGGAGCGCGAGCGCGCGGCCATGACGGTGGAGCGCGAGGTGGTGGCGTTCTACGCGGCCCTGATGATGAAAGACCGCGTGGGCGAGGAGTTCGACGCGACGGTGGCGGGCATCGCCGAGTTCGGCTTCTTCGTGGAGCTGGACGAGGTCCACGTCGAGGGCCTGGTGAAGGGCGAGTCGCTGGGGCCGGGCTCCAAGCTGGACAAGCGCACGCACTCGCTCGTGTATCCGAATGGCCGGCGCGTACGGGTGGGGCAGAAGCTGCGCGTGCGGCTGCTGTCCGCGAACACCACCGCGCGGAAGATTGATTTCGAAGCGCTCCAGTTCGAGGACGAAGCGCCGCTCCAGCGGGCCGAAGGCGCACGGCAGCCGCCGCGCCGTCGCGAGTACGTGAACGAGGCGCCGGGCCGTCACAAGGGTGGCAGGCCCGGGCGCGGCGAGCGCGAGGCCGCGAAGACGGGCCGCACGCCGTGGCGCAAGCCCGCGGTGGCCGAGGACGCGGCGCAGTGGCGTTCGCTGGGTGAGGCGGAGGAGGCGCCGTGGCAGCCACCCGCGCCGGAGGACGCCGCCACGGTGGAGGCCGCGACGGTTGCCGGGTACGGCGACGAGGTGCTGGGAGACGCGCCGCGTCCGCGAGGGCGTTTCAGCCGGGAAGGGCGCCGCGAGGAGGCCGCGCCTGCCCGTGGCACCGGCCGCTTCCTGAAGGCCCGCACGGAGGAGGCTCCCGCCCCGAAGGCGGAGCCCGCGAAGCCGGCCAAGGGCAAGCGCAAGGTCATCCGTCCCTCGCTCCCTGCGTCCGATGAGGGCGTCGAGTCCGTCCCGGCACCGGAGGCTCCGGCGTCTCGCGAGGCCTTCACGCCGCCGGGCTTCGACTCCGATGACAGCGCCCCGGCGGCTTCACCGCACCCGGGCTTCGACCGGATCCGCGCGCTGGCCGCGCAGCGGGGCCAGCTCTCCACGGGGGCGGCTCCGGGCAAGAAGGTCCGCAAGGCGGCCGCTGGCGCGAGCTCGCGGGCGAAGCCCTCGAAGAAGTCCGCGCCGGGCAAGAAGGCCGGCGGTTCCAAGGGCGCGGGCAAGAAGCCGGGGCGTGGAGCCCCGGGCAAGCGCAAGCGCTGAGCCGGGCCTTTCCGGCCGCGCCGCCGTTCCAGCCGTTCCACTGAAGGAGGCCGTGTGGGTGCTGTGCGAATCGTGGGGTTGATGCTGGCGGTGGCGGGCGGCGTGCTGCTGTTCACCGGGCTCAAGGCGCGGGACTCACTCACCGAACGCGCCACCGAGCTCATCACCGGCCGCAACACCGAGCAGACCACGCTCTACGTCGCGGGCGGCGGCGCCGCGCTCGTGGGCGGCGTGCTGCTGGCCCTCTTCGGGGGAGGACGAGGCCGGCGATGAGCGAATGCTTGGCTCTTTGGGAGAGGGTTGCCTGTTGGCGACTATCAGCTTGCTAGTTGAATAATCAAAAGCAAGAGGAATAAGCCAAATGGTATCAATGCGCCGAAGAGAAAAGCCCGAAATGCATATGCGACTTGCCTGTGCTTTGTGCGCAGTCCCTGGGCGAGAGCAAATGCCTGATAGCACAAGTCTTTGAGAAATGCCTCGTCGGTGTTGGCTGAAAATGCGGATAGATATTTGTCTGGTGATCCAAAATCCGCCACGTGTTCGAAGAAAACGAGGGAGTGGTATGTGGTTGGGTCTTTGGGGGAGCCTAGATAGGGAATTGAGCTTTGAATAGCGAAGAAGAGGGCGATTACTGAGCCGATTGCGGTTATGGCAAGGAAGACACCCGCTGCGATGCTTGCCCAGGTGTTACTGAAACGACTTAGTAGGTCTTGCCATTTGACAAGTAGGCCGCTTACGGCAATGGCATTCAGGGCGATGAGTATGGATGCCTTGGTGTTTGCTCCGGCGTAGTATCCGTCGTATCTCTTGATGATGTTCCAGACATCGTCTTTGGTTGTTGGCATGCTTGATGGGGCTGTCTTAATCCAGTAGTGACATAGGGAAGTTCATCACCATCCCTTGAGTTTTTCCGGAGTGCGGTGTTGTTGTTACTTGGCCATTAATCCCGGATGGAAATAGGTCCTCGGCGCTATTGGATAGGATGACTTCATTGAACGAGTCGGAACACAGCTTGGAGGCGTTGTTAACCGAGTCGCCATAAGCTGTAAGATCGTACATTGAGCCAAGTCCGATTCTTGTGATTATTATGTCGCCTTCATCAACTCCAACTCCAATCCCATTGATGGGTTCGATGTCTAGTGTTTCTAGTGCGGGGTTTATGGCTGCGTAAGTGGCCTCGATCATTTGGGCGCCGCAGATGGCAGCCTCCCGAACATGTTTGTGCTTGTTCAGAGGCAGTGGATTCCCGCCGTCCTCATTGATGCCGAAGACAGCAAAGAGGCCATCGCCTCGAAATCCCACGATAAATCCCTCCTGTTCCTCAACGAGATGGCTGAAGACAGGGAGTAGGGCATGCATGGTCAAGTACGTTTTTTTTGCGCCTAGGCTAAGTGCGCGTTTGGTGGAGCCACGCATGTCAACGAAAAGGGAGGTGGCCCATAAATTTCTGCCAGAGCCGAGCCCTAGTGAGTCAAGGCCGTTGATATGAGTAAGCATTGATTTGGCAATTTTGACTCGTGTGCTCTCATCGAGACGCATCTTGCCTGCTGCCTGTTGTGCAGTATTGAGGCTGTCGGCAACTATTTGTTTGAGTGTCTGGAGCTTAGTCATGATAATGCGTGCAGTCTTTGGTGTGTGATAAGGTAAGTCTTAGGTTTTTAGGGCTACTTATGTCGCTTGCAAGTGGAGAGGACGAGGCCGGCGTTAGGCCCCGTCCCCTCCACGTAAGGGACTACTTCGTGGCGCCCGAGGCCTGCGCGGCCTTGGCGCGCTTGGTCGCCTCGCCGAACTGCTTGGTGGCCTCGTTGGCCTGGGCCGTCAGCTCCTCGATGCGCTTGGCGTGAGCGGCGGCGCTGGCCTTGGCGGCGGCGACGCGCTCCGCGGCCTCCGGATCCACCACGGCCTTCTTGCCCTTCTCCGGCTTGGGCGGCGTGGCGGCCTCGATGGCCTCCTGCTCCGCGGCCTGCATCAGCGACTTCTCGTGCTCGATGTACTTGAACATCACGATGCGCTTGTTCAGGTACGTGTTGGCCGAGTCCGGGTTGAGGGCGATGACCTGATCATACGTCTTCAGCGCCAGGTCCAGCTCCGCGGGGTTCGCCGGCGCGGACATGGAGCGGGCGCCACCGCGCTGCGAGTGCACCTCCGCGATCCAGCTGAGCGCGTCGGTGTCCTTCGGGTTGATCTTCAGGCACTCCTGGAAGTACTGCTCCGCCTTCTCCAGCGGGCCGTTCTTCGCGTACATCGCCGCGACGTTGCGGTAGGCCTCGGCCTTGTCCTGGGGCGTCTTCGCGAAGTCCACCAGCTTCAGCGCGGCCTGCGCGGCCTGGTCCGTCTGGCCCGCCTGCATGTGCGCGAAGGCCTTCTTCTCCCAGACCTTCTCCTGGGTCGGGTCGATCTTCAGCGACTCCTCGTACTCCTTCACCGCCTCCGCGTAGTTCTTGTCGGCGAGGAAGTTGGTGCCCTTGACCCGGTGCTCCTTGGCCTTCTCTTCCTTCTCGTCGGCGCAGCCAAAGGACCCGCCCAGGGTCAGCACACCCAGCATCAAACCCACGCTACCCAGCCGCTTCATGCCCAAAGCCTTTCGTGAAGTTCCAGGGGGCACGTCCCAGCGGAGGGCCCCACGCGGCGCGGAATATACCCGAACTCGCTTCAGGTGCGGCCCTGTCCGGCGGGGGGCCTCAGGAGCGTGCGCGCGCGAGCAGGGAGACGAGCAGGGGCGCGCCCAGCGCGGCCGTCACCACTCCCACGGGCAATTCACGCCCGGGGAGGATCAGCCGCGCCGACGCATCGCACAACGCGAGGAACGCGGCCCCCACCACCACGGAGCCCGGCAGCAGCACGCGGCGGCTCACCCCGAGCGTCCGGCGCACGAGGTGCGGGACGATGAGCTCCACGAAGGCGATGGGGCCGCACCACGCGACACAGGCGGCCACGCCCAGCGCCCCCAGGCCAATGGCCACCGTGCGGACGCGCTGGACGGGGACGCCCTGGGACTCCGCGTGCTCCTCGCCCGCGATGAACACCTCCAGCGCGCGGGTGAGGGCAAGCAGGCCCACGACGGTGACGGCCGCGAACGGGGTGAGCACCAGCACGCCGGAGTAGCCCACCTGCGGCAGGTGGCCCAGGGACCAGCGCATGGCGGCCATGAGCTCGGCGGAGTCCGCGGTGAACTGCAGGCCGGTGGAGATGGCGCCCGCCGCCATGGAGCAGGCGATGCCCGCGAGCACCACGTCGTTCATCCGCACGCGGCGGCCCGCGGCGATGGCGGCCACCACCAGGCTGACGCCCAGTGCGCCCCCGAAGGCAGTGGCGGTGATCAGCGGAAATCCCCCCGGCGCGAGCCGCACGCCCAGCAGGATGGCCACCAGCGCGCCCAGGGTCGCACCGGCGGTGGTGCCCACGGTGCTGGGCGCGGCCAGCGGGTTCGCGAAGAGGGACTGGTACACGGCGCCCACCAGCGACAGCGTGCCGCCCACCAGCATGGCCATCAGCGTGCGGGGCACGCGCAGCTGCCAGAACACGAAGTCCACCGAGCCCGGCGAGATGCCCGGGCCGATGAACGGCGCCACCGCGCACGCGGCCACGCAGACCGCCAGGACGAGCCAGGCCTTCACGGGGAGCCCCCGCTGCGGGGCAGGCCCACGAACACGCGGTGGCCCTCCACGGACATGCCGTGCATGCGCACGCCGAACAGCTCGCCCAGGTGCTCGCCCAGGTCGGGGGCGTCCAGCTCCCGCTCGAACGCCACGCGGCCCTGGAACAGGCCCACGACGCGAGGCGCGCGCGTGCCCGGAGCGTGGGCATGCGCGAGCACGTTGACGTCATGGGTGACGCACAGGATGCCGCGTCCCTCGCGCCAGAGGTGGCCCATGCGCGTGTACAACTCCAGCTGCTGCGCGGGGTCCAGGAAGTTGGCGGGCTCGTCCAGCAGCACCAGCGGCGTCTCCTGCGCGAGCAGCCCCGCGACCGCCACGCGCTGCCGCTCGCCGCCGGACAGCTCCGTGATGGGGCGCAGGGCGAAGGACGCCGCGCCTGCCTCCGCCAGCGCCTTGTGCGCTGCTTCTTCCGACGCGCGCCGGGATTCGGGGAAGCGGTAGCGCGCGGAGACGACCTGCTCCAGCGCGGTGATGGGCTCGGCCGCCTCCAGCCGCTGGGGCAGCCACGCGAGCTTCGCCGCGCGCTCCCGGGGAGCCAGGCGCGACACCTCCTGCCCGTCGACGAAGGCCTGCCCGGCGTCCGGACGCAGCAGGCCCAGCGCGACCCGCAGGAGCGTGGACTTGCCCGCGCCGTTGGGGCCCACGATGGCCACGAAGTCACCCGGAGCCACGCGCAGGGACACGCCGTCCAGCAGCGTCCGTCCTCGCGCCCGCACCGTCACCGCGTCCAGCGTCAGTCCGGCCGTCATCGCGTGGGGGGCAGGGTGCCCAGGGCGGCGCGGAGCCGCTCGACGACGTCGAGGATGGCGGGCCCGGTGGACTGCACGTCGGGGCCGACGACCAGCCGCACCCGGTCCTCCCGCGCGGCGCGCAGACCGGTGAGCTGCTTCCACGGGGCCAGCACCCGCGCCTGTCCCGCGGCGTCCAGGGACGGCACGTTGATGAGCACCAGCACCGCGTCCGGATCCAACGCGATGACGCCCTCCAGCGACAGGTTGGGGGGACCGGAGCGCTCTTCGGCGACGGCGTTGCGCGCGCCCGCGGCCTCCAGCGCGGCGCCGTGCAGCGACGCGCGCTTCATGTACCAGACCTCCGACAGCGTGCCCGCGACGTCGCCCAGCACCAGCAGCACGCGGGGGGCGTCCTTCGGCGCGGGGCGCGACAGCGTCTGCTCCAGCCTCTGCGCCAGCGCGGCGGCCTGGGGCTCGCGTCCGCTCAGACGGCCCAGCTCCTTCACGCTGCCGACGACCTCCGGGAGCGACGTCCAGGGAAGCACCTTCAGCGGCGCGAGCGCGGCGAGCGCCTCCGCCGGAGCCTGCTTCACCTGCTGATCCACGAGCAGCGTGGGCTTGAGCTTCGCGATGGCCTCGAAGTTGGGCGCGAACGTGGTGCCCACCTTCGGCA